>NZ_JBEAII010000028.1:0-297915 GCF_040064515.1 Klebsiella sp. CN_Kp104
GCTCATGCCGTCGCGACTGTGGTCGCGACAGGCCGTCAGCAGGCAGAGAAAAGCGGCGGCCAGCGCCGCCAGCCCGCCGGACAAAATACGGATATGCTTTATCATTGATGTGTCCTTACAGAACTGATAATTGCCTATTGATGATCAACAAGGAGGATGTTTCATTCCTCAAAGTGGCTTTCAAACCAGGAAGCTAAATCACCGCTAAAATTCTGCTGATGCGCCTGCCAACCGAGCTGCCAAAGAGTGTTAAATTTGTCCTCCTGGGTGGTAAAAAAGGTGCTGAATTTTTCAGAAACCGTAAATTGCTGGGCATCGATAGCGACATCCAGTTTCATCATTTGCTCATCACTGAAATTAATCTTGATCGCCTCCGGGATCGCTGCCTGAACAGGCGAACACTCGCCTTCCAGCCAGCAGATCTTGTCGTCTCTATCGCGGTAGCTCCAGAGATAAACCGGTTCTAAAAACCATGCTTTTTGCTCTTCAGTGAGCACATGCTGCATCAGCAACGGGAACATACGGGTGTCGTAATAACGCACCAGGCCAGAACGGTCTTCCCATGCGCCGTCGGCCAGGTTGCGCAGGTGGGCGGCGAGCGTTGAAAAACTCAGCGGTGAGAGGAAGATCAGCAGACCCGGCTTGCAGGAAAATGCGGCGATCAGATCGGCGATCCATTGACGATGCTGCCAGCAAGCTGGCTCAAGCCGCATCAATAAAGGCGCCATCTCCAGCAGCGGCTCTTCCGGTTGCCCCTGATAGAGTGAGAACCACTGCACCGGAGGAGAAAGTCTATTTAAGCCATCCAATAACGGGTTGTCTAAAACGCCTTGATCGGCAATGAGATAGACGTCGCGCAGCGCGAGTTTGCGCGCAAATTGTTCCAGCTTGCTAATCCATTCCTGATTCATTAACGACATGTTCATTCCTTCTTGTCTTGAGGTTGCGGTGCCGGGACTGCTGCGGTGACGATGCCCAGTGAGAGAGGGTGACGCGGATCGCGGGCGATCCAGCCGCAAGACTGTTGAAAACGGCGGGCAAAAATCGCCGCCAGCGCGATGGTGATGAGCGGCTCCATCTGCCCCGTCTCACCCCAGTTTTCATCCTGCAGCAGTTGGTTGCTGTTCCAGCCGCTTTGCGCCAGTTCCGGGATTTGCGGTTGAGTGAATGCGATACAGGGATCGGGCGGACGTTCAGCCCCGCTTTGCTGCATTGCCCGCTGACAGACCTGCTGGATATTTTCCACCGCGGCGCCTTCATAAACCTCGCCGCGGGTCAGCCGCGCCTCCCCCTCCCGGGCCAGTAACCAGAGCGCGGCGGATTCCCCCGCCGGTCTCGCCGAATCCGCCGTCGCCGCCACCGACTGGCACCCCGCCACCAGAATGAAACATTCGTCATCGGCCTCATTAATTCGCGCGGTAATCTCCGATAAGCTGGCCTCGCCCTGCCAGGGTTCCGCCATATGCGGCAACTGAGCGGTGGGACAGCGCTTGCGCAGCTCGGCGCAAAATTCTCGCCACGCCGGTTCGCTGCCCTGCCAGTAACAGCCGCTCAGGCCGGGAAGTTGATGTTCGCCTCGCTGCGCCAGCCATTGTTGCGCCAGCATTCGGGCTAACTGCTGTTCACGCAGGTCGATATCCACGATGTCCGAGTGGATCAGTCGCAGCGCCCGCGCACCGGCCTCCAGTTTCTCTTTTGGCGCCTTGTGTTCTCGCTTCAGCAGCGTCTGCCAGCGCTCGGGTTCACACCCCACCGGCCCCAGCAGCACCGTTTCCACCAGCCCAACGCTATATTGATGCCGGGCCCACCACGTTTGATGATCGAAATCGATCAACCGCTGGTAGTACTGGGTGTAGTGAACCGACAGGCGGTAATAAAGCAGACGCAGCATCCAGATGATGAGGACCAAAAGCATGGCGCTAACGATTGCGACGGTTATTAACGCCCCGCCACGCGCTTCGGCAGGCATTAACGCCGCGCCTCCTCCGCTGATAAGCGTCATCCCCGCGCCGACGGACAACCACCGTCCGTCGTGGGGCGGCGTAGCGGTTTTGTAAGGCAGATAGTCGGTTAGCTGTCTCATAGCGCGACTTCGCAATCAGGGCGTGAACTCACCAGCGTACAGCCGCAGGCGCAATGATGCCCGTCAAGAGCCACCGGAGAACCATCCACTTCATACAGCGAGCTTCCTTCGGCTATGACCGTCAGGCCATGTTCATTGCAGCTCACCTGGTCGCCTTTGCAGGCGATGCCTTTACCAAAACAGAGATAATGGCCGCCGATCACCGTACCGCCATGCTCACGCAAGGTATCACCCTGCCGAATAATGGGTTTCAAGGTCTGTTCCTCCGGGTAAGTTATATCGATGAGCGATTGTCAGGCGGCACGTGGCACAAAAGCCTGAGCCAGTTCTTGCGCACGAATCAGGCAGTCTTTACATATCGATGTGGGAAGATCGGGAAGCGGAAACGTCTCGCCGGCCGGCCCCTGCATCTTATGCGTGCCTTTAAAACTGAGCAGACTCGGGCTGTGAAGATGGACTTCTCCCTGCGGCGTCAGGCGAATGTAGCCGCCGCCACAGCCCAGGGTGATGCCATTTTTGGCGGTAAGCTGCAGATGTCCCTGCGTGGACTGCACGGTAATATCCTTCAGTGAAGTGAGCGCCAGTGTGTCGCCGTGCGACTCTATCTCCAGCGGTCCTTTCACCGATACCATACGCATCCCTTCGCGGTGGGAAAGCAGCGAGATTGCGTTTTTGCTATTCACCGACAGCCGGTTGCCGCTGGCCAGCGCAATATCGCTGGCGCTTTGCAGGTACAACCCTTTACCACTCTGTAGCAGCGTCGTTTCCGCCGTCACGATGCCGATGCCTTTCGGCGCGCTCATCAGCAGGACGGGGCTCGCCAGGTTGACGGCTTTGCCGACGAACTGCTTTAACGTGCTGACATCCGGCGGGGTGTTGTAGTGGGTGCGGGCTATCTCCTGCCAGTCGTTGAGCTGAACAACGGCACTGCCGAGCAATTGACTGGCGGGATCCATTTCCACGGTCGCGCCCATCGCTTTCAGCTGTTCATCGGCGGTAATAAATATTCCCTTCCCGCCGCGGATCGCGCCATAGCTATCGGTGCGTAACTCAAATCCCTCACCGCGCGGCGTGTTCTGATGATCCACCAGATGACCGAGGTTGAGCTGGCTCTTGCCGCCATATTCGGTGCTGACCTTAACGTGCTCTTTACCCCGAGTATCATCGAGGCGAATCTTGTTGTTCGCCGGCGTGCGCAGCACGTTACGCTTGTAGTTGTAGAGCGTCACGTGGTCCTGGTGCGTGGAGTCGTGCAGCGCGCCAGCAATATAGGGCCTATCGGGATCCCCCTGCTCAAAAGCGATCGCCACTTCGGTGCCCGCTAACAACGGCAGATGCAGGCCAAAGGTTTCACCGGCGTAAGGGCGCGCCTGGCGCACCCACAGGCTTTCCTCACCCGGCTGCCAGCGATCGCGATCGAACAATAAGTTCACCCGATAACGTCCGTCGCGATCGATATGGCCATAGAGATCGTTGATTTTGGTGCTGGTGACGCGCGCCGGCAGCGTCCCGGCCATTCTGGGTTTGCTGATGACCGCCGGGCGAAAGCAGTAAGTCTCTACGCAGGGAATAGCCTGAAACGTCATGACGAAGCTGCGGTCGCGACGGGCGCGACAGTGAATCGCAGCGATCGCCACCCCCTGTCGCCAGACGTCCGTCACCTCTTCGCCGCCGCTCACTTTTAGCTGCTGGCCGGGAGCCAGCGCCGCGCAGTTGGTTTCCCCATTCAGCCGCGTCTGCTGGTTGAGATAACGCTCATGACGAATACGGGCATAAAAGGCCCCGCTCTCCGGGTCCGGAGTATGCTGGAAGCGATTACCCGGCGTCAGATAGTTGTCCGCCCAGTGATAGGCTTCACCGTAGGTGGTACTATCGCCACGGCTGACATTGACGTTGAGATTCATATCCTCTGGCGCGTTACGGTAGTTATAGTCACGAGTAAACACCGAACGCTCAACCACGTGGTGTCGGCTCTGTAAATCCCACACCGATTCGTTCCCGCCGTCATGCTGCCCGGAGGGAGCGACCGAAGGCAACGACAGTCCCGTCTCGTAATGTTGCTGGTCATCGTAGAACTCCGCCACATCAATATTCAGCCGGGTATCGGCGGTAAAGCGAAACCAGATCCCCACCTCACCTAACAGGCGGGAGATAAAGGTCAGATCGTCCTCACCGTACTGCATCACCTGTTCACGGCGCGGATATTCATGCACCAGTTGAAAGACAAAATCTTCCCCGCGCATCTGGTGACGGGTTCTGAGAATGTGCTCCACAATCTGCGGTGCCGACATATCCTGATAAATACGGTTCTGATGACTCTTCGACAGTAGCGCCAGACGCGGCTGTAACGTCAAGGCGTAGCGCGTTTCCTCTTTTGCGGTGGAAAGCCGTTCAAAAGCGGTGATCACTCCCTGAAGAACGCGCACCGGCTGCTGGATCTTAATGCCAAATCCCTGGTCAACCGGCGCCTGCAAGGTCAGCGAGGCGTTTTGCAGCAACATCTGCTGCGGGGTGATAGCTTTATCGCTGCTGGTAAATTCAATGGTATAGCGGAAAGGCTCACTTAAGTTTTCCTCACCTTCAAAGCACAGAACATCCAGCAACGAGTTACAACCATGCACCTGTAACAGATGATGGCTGTGGTTGAACAACAGAGGCTTTATGTCACTCATGATTTATTTTCCTGTATCAAACGCCATTCTCTTTATCTCCCTTCCGTCGCCTTCGACCACGCTACCGCCCGTCGCTGTTTCCTGTTGATAAGGAGCCCAAAAGCGCACAAGGTTGGGCAGATTGTGTTGACCCCGGTACCCGGCAACAAAAACGACGGACAGGAAAACCTGTCCGTACGAAGAGTCATGAGATGGTCGGTTTAGAAAGCGCCATCCGCCGAAGTTGAAGCGGAGTTCGTCGAAACCTGACAGGCGTCGGGCTGCGGCACCAGGCTAATTTCGACCCGGCGGTTCAGCGCCCGGCCTTGCTGCGCATCGTTGCTGGCGACCGGACGGCTTTCGCCATAACCCTGCACCGCAAAACAGCTTTCCGGCACGTCGCCGGTATCGCGCATCCAGTTACGCACCGATTCGGCACGCTTCAGGGAGAGTGTCTGGTTGGATTTATCATCGCCTACGCTGTCGGTATGTCCGGCGATGACGATTAGCCAACCGGGCCTGGCTTTGATCCCCACCAGCGAGTTCACCAGCAGCTTGGTGGACCCCGGTTTAAGCGTCCACTTGCCGGTGTCGAATAGCGACATGCTGTCAAGACGGACAATTTTCGGTACGATTTTTTCTACCGCTTTCGGCGGTGGAGGCGGAGGGACGTAGGAACGAATCGCTGCCAGTACCGGCTGACGCAGACGCTCGCCGCGATAGAGCCCAAGGCCCAGCGCCAGCGGCGCGCCATCACGCGCGAAGGCATCCAGTTGCGCCGCATCCTGACGCAAAATCTGTACGGCGCGGGCTTTTGCGGCATGGTCGTCCATCACCGTCCGTTCATAGCGCTGAACATCAAAGCCAACCCGCTGGAGGAGTTGCTGGTTGTTCCATGCGCTGCAGCACAGCGCAATCAGGGCCGCGAGGGTGAACAGACAGAATGCCCGCCGCAGAGCACGGCTTTTCGGCGTGGTGCCGCCGCCCTGCGGCAGTATCGGCAAAATGAAATCCGGCAGTTTCCGCGTTTCTGCAGCAATTTCCGGTAACCAGCCCGGTAGTGAGTTGAGGGAAGTATGCTCAGACAGCCAACGCTGCCATAGATTATCCGCCATGGCAGGCGCCCCGGCTGGCGTGAAATGATACAGTACGACCGCCGGAGCGATCGGGGGAACATCGTCGCTTGCCGCCGCCAGTACGTTTAACGCCATCTGCTGCGTAAAGCGGGCAAGCGCATTTATCCTAAGCTGTGCCGCCAGGCGATGAGCGCCATCAGCCTGCATCAACCAGCTTGCGCTGCTGCACGGCACGCCGTCAGGCAGCCACACCTGCAACGTCTCTCCGGCACGCGCTGTCTGCCATAACGGTTCCAGCGATGCGCCGGATAGAGAGCTGTTCAGCAGTAACGGTATCGCCCGACGGGTATCGCCCCGCACCTGGGCAAGCTGCCAGCGCAACTCGCGTAGCCGCGCCGCCAGCGCCGCGTCATCATCATGTTGTTGCGGCTGCATGCAGAACATCACCGCCAGTTGCGCGATGAGCGCCGGGCGCTCATCGCGCACATAACGCACCGTCTGCTGCAACGCGGCGGTGGCGACTCTCAGCCAGCAACCCTGAGCCGTACGGTAAACCGCTCCTTCTCCCGGCCAGTCCGCCGTGTCGCCGCAGACCAGCACAATCGGCAGTCGATACGGCGCCGACGGTAGCTCAACCAGCCAGTCGGCATCCGCAGGTCGCTCACGTTGTTGGCGCCCGACGTAGACCAGCCCGACCGCTACGCCCGCCGCCGTCAACCCAACAGCCAGCACCCGGCCGCCGGTGGATAACGGCAGAAACAGCAGGATCATCAACACCGCCAGCAGACCGCCCCACAGCCAGAGCAGGCGCTGATAGCGCGCGCTCATTGTCCGCCTCCCAGTCGCAACGCCGCCACCAGGGCATCCAGCCAGTAGTTCACCCCCAACCACAACGCGGCCACCAGCACCAGCGACACGCCAATACTGACCGGCCAACGACGCAACCAGTCTGCCAGACCGCGGCGGCCGGATAGATTCGCCAGAATCGGCTGCTGAGGATCGCCCGCAAACGGCGGTACACGCTCGCCAAGCGCGCTGACGAGCGCTGCGCGCGCCGGATCATTGAGGCCATACCGCCCCTTAAACCCCAGCGCCAGCACCCGATGGAAACAAGTCAGAACGAGGTTATCCGGCGCCGGCTCGCGCAGCACCTGGCGGATGCGCTCATAGAGCGCATCTCCGGCTTCCATGCCGCCAAAATATTTAACCTCAAGCGGCCGATCGTACCAGGCGATACAGGCGTCATCTTCCTCATTGCGCCCTTTCGCGGTTTCATCCAGCAGCGCACACCACGCATAGAGGATATGCTGACGGTTCGCCTCGCTGATATCAGCGGTCACCAGCTGCGCCATCACCTGTTCAATGTTGTCTACACAACGCTGCCAGAGATGTTTCCCCTCCCCATCGGCCAGTTTGGCGCCAAGGCGCAGTTCCGTCACCGTCAGCCAGCTATCCGCCAGCAGAGCATCAATATTGATATCCTGGGTCATGAGCGCAGCACCGCATAGAGTTCGAGTTCCGGGTCGCCCAGCAGGCCGGGCACGTAAAAGACGCAACTCCCTTCCGCCAGCATCGCCTGCGCCGCCGGATGAGTCATATCAAGGGTGAAATACTGATTCTCCAGGCGCAGCGGGATGGCGGCGGGAACATGACTCATGGCTTTCAGCGGAATGCCGGGCTGCGAACCGTTGACCACCCGGTCAACCTCATCGGGGCTACCGGCTTTACACTGTTGCGGTAACTGCTCCAGCAGTTGCGCCGCAGGTAGCGCGGAACGCACCGAGAGATAAAAATCGGCCTCTTCGCGCAACCTTGGATCGTGCAGACGGGCATGCCAGCGCTTACGCCGGTCATCGTGCGTCATTTCAATCGCCACAACCCGGGATGGCAGGCTAGCTTCGAGCAGTACGCCGAGTAATTTGAACAGCGGTGGAAAGACTTCTGTCAACGCCTGATGGCGATAGGGCGGAATATCCGCCGTGGTATGGTCAAGGGAGAAGGTCAACAGGCTGCCCGCCAGGCTGGCCAGCGCTTCATACAGCCGTTCCGGATGTACCTGCGGATGGCGCAGGAAATGGTTCAACACCGGCTCCGCGCTGTTAAGCGCGTTCAGCAGCCAAAACAGCGATACATCCGCTACCGCAAAATCCGCCATCCTGGCGTTGCTTTCCCGACGCATGGCCATCAGGCGTTGCAGGCGCACGCCCAGTTGATTCGTCAGCTGTTCCGTTTGTTCGTGCAGCCAGCGGCTGGCCAACACTTTCAGCAGCGGCGGGATAAAGTCCTCATCCAACGACCAGCAATCCTGACTGTCGCGACGTAATCTGGCGACGGCGACGGTTTGATAATCGCCGTTATTGTCATCCGCTGTGCGCAGCGTCAGTTGCGCAAGCATCACCGCAATTTGTCGACTGTCTTCGCCATATCTGTTGCGTACTTCTCGCCAGGCCAAACGCCAACGAACCGGCCGCTCTGCGCGTTGTTCCATCTGCAGGCAGTTGCCGCCGTTTTCATGCTCATGAGGCAGCGCCAGCACCACCGTTAATTCGCGGCTTTCCGCTTGCGGCAACACCATGACCTCAGGCAGCGCATCAGCGTTATCGCTGTCGATAAGCGTTCCATCAGGAAAGCGTACATAGAGGTGGCTGGCCTTCAGCTTCCCCTGTTTTAGCAATGCGGCGTCAAATTCGACGCGGATGATCCCCCAGGGATTCATCACCCCCAGACGGGCGATACATTCGCTTTGCCAGGCCGCCTGATTCACCTGCTGTTGAAAATGTTGTGGGGAGATCATCTGACCCCTGCCCCACAGTGGTCGTAATGTCTTCATCGCACCTCCTGTGCGTTACTCGTGCTTCTTCAATAAGGTGTTCATCAATCCGATATTTAATTTCACCACGCTAACTGATTGGCGAACGGTATTTCGAAAGAGAAAAGTTGAATTATTATTATTGATATTTATTTTTTCTTGAATGATTAGTGGATGGGTTTTAATATTACTGAAACGACTAACGTTCAGGGATTTAAGCAACAGCCCGACAACCCTCTGTTCAATTTCGATATACAGTGCCAGTTGTGAATGAATACGGGCACTGAGTCGCTCCCCCGGGAAGGCGTCGTTCATTACATTCCTTATATATCCGAACCGCTTCAGAATGAATCGCTGGTTATAGTTAACCACCCAGATTAATGAACCATATTTAGATTGACATCAAGAATATTCACCACGAGAATAAAAAATAAAGCAACTAACAATTGCAACATGACAATATATTGCGTTGCAATAGATGCTTTTAGCAGTAAATTAAACCAGAAACTTACTAACGGACAGGGCATGCGCCAATGATGCCTATTCCATTGATATAAATCATCACTTGTCGCCAGGCCGCAGCAATATTGGCCTGAAAGGCTTTTTGCCACAATTATATTTTCTGCGAATTATTTATAAAAACCCTACTTCGCCTGAAAGTGCACTATCCAGAGAAATCTCCCTTCTAAGGTGGAGAATAACTTTATTACCGGCAAGTAATATTCATTTAAATAATAGAACCCATTATTTACGCGCAATAATGGGTCAATCTCTTTTTTTCCCTTGACTCGGCTTATCCTGTTGCCCGCATCAGCAAACCGACAATAAACGCGCCGCCAAGCCCGGCAGTGATAATACCAATCGGTAATTCTTGATTCGCTATCAGGCTTCGGCTGAGTATATCGCCGCCAGTGAGCAATATCGCGCCAAGCAAACCGCACATCGGCACGGCCATTCGATGCCTGACGCCAACGGCCCGGCGCGCCAGATAAGGCACCATCAGGCCGACGAAACCAATAACCCCGGTTATAGAAACCAGCAAAGCGGTAGCCAACGCGCAGCAGAGGAAGGTTTCGCTTCTCAACCGCTCAACCTCGACGCCCAGCGAGCAGGCCGTCTGCTCCCCCGCCAACAGCGCATCCAGCGCCCGCCAGCGGCGCAGGGTAAATCCGCTCAACAACGCCAGGCTCAATAAGGGAATGAACAGGTTGTCCCATCGCGCCAGTCCCAGACCGCCCAATGACCAGAATAGCAACGAACCAGCCGCCCGCTGGTCGCCGGAAAAGACCAGATAGCTGGTCAGCGCGCTGAAAAGAAACGACACCGCCAGGCCACAGATGATTAACTGTTCCGCTCGCCTTAGCTGGTTGACGCGAAACAATATCATCACCGCCAGCGCGGATAATATCCCGCCGACGAAAGCCGAGCCCGGCAGCGTGAGTGGCCCCAGTACATCGCCGAAGCGGGTGATCACCAGCACCGCGCCAGCGGAAGCGCCTGAAGACAGGCCAAACAAAAACGGATCGGCCAGTTCGTTGCGTGTCGTGGTCTGTAAGAGCAAGCCGACGATCGCCAGCCCCGCGCCGGTCAACGCCGCCAGCAGGCTCCGTGGTAGGCGTAAGTCAATGACGATAGTTTTCACTATTTCGGCAACGGGAGCGGATGCCAGGCCCAACGCGGATAGCACCTGTCGCCACGAGAGTTCCACACTTCCCCACTGCAGACTCGCTATCATCATGCCGCATAAAACGACGGATGCCAGCGCCGTCCATAGAACAAAACGTTGCATTGACGGCCTCATTTCACGTCCGTGGCATATAAGAGGTGCGCCAGCTTCTCAACCGCCGCAATATTCGCCGGACCCGGAGTCAATTCAGCATACTGTAGCTTAAGATAACGCTGCTGCCGGACGGCGGGCGTCTGTTTCACCAGGGGATGAGATTCGAGTACACGCTGCAGCGCCGCGGTTCCCGTGCCGGTTTGGTAATCGAGCAGAATAATCACCTGTGGTTCGCTGGCCGCCACTGCCTCCCAGCTCGTCGTGGTCCAGTTCGCGTCCAGAGTATCCATCACGTTGCGTCCCCCTGCCGCCTCGATAATGGCCGTCGGCATCCCGTACTTGCCGCTAGTAAAGGGTTTATCCTCGCCGGAGTCATAGACAAAGACCCGCTGCGGCGGCGTATTCGCTGGCCTGACAGGCAGGTTCGCCAGCCGACGTTTCCACCCTTCCACCAACGCCTCGGCCTGTTGTTGCTTGCCAAAAATCTTACCCAACTTGAGTTCATCGTTGTAAAGCAAACTCATGTCGGCTTTCTTTGCCTGCCCGCCGGCCTGTACGCAACTTTCACTCAATACCAGCGTGTTAATTCCATATGGCGCCAGCGTCTGCGGCGTCACATCGCCGCCAATTTTCATGCCGTAGTTCCAGCCGGCGAAGAAAAAGTCCGGCCGGACCGCCAGCAGCGTTTCCAGCGACGGGTATTTAGGCGCCAGCTCGGGGATGGCCCCCATCTCTGCTTTGAACTGTGGTGTTAGTTTATACCAGCCGGTGATGCCGGTTAGCCCCACAATCCGATCCTGGAGATCGAGCGCAAAGGCCATTTCCGCCATATTAAGATCGTTAATTACCGCACGCTGTGGGGGTTGATTAAAGGTAATGGGTTTACCGCAGCTGTCCACGGTAACGGGAAATGGATTCGCTAACGCGAACGGGCTACTTAACAGCAGCCATAAAATAGTTAAAAGTCTGTTCATATTTACTCGAGGTCATTAAGCGCGATGAGGAACTTCAAAAATGCGCAGCGCTTTACCGCTCACGGGATGCGCCACGCGAAAACTGGTCATGCCAAAAACCGGATAGCTTACGCTGGGTTGCAACGCAGCCTCGGGTACGTCGCAAATCACCTGCTTGCCGTGGTGGATAATCAGCATTCGGTCGGCAAAGGCTTCAGCCGCGGCAAGATCGTGTAACACCGCGATCACCGCCACCTCTGTGCGCTTTACCAGGGTAAGCAACTCGCTTCTCGCCAGCGGATCGAGGTGATTGGTCGGCTCATCCAGCAATAGTAATTCGGGGGATTGCGCCAGGGCGCGAGCAAGCGCGGCGCGCTGACGCTGACCACCGGAGAGGTTACCCAGCGGGCGATGGCGTAAAGGCTGCAGACCCGTATCACTAATAACGCTATCCACGATGCGCTGTCCCTGCGCCGAGGACGCTGATTCGCGATACGGTAAACGGCCCAATTGAACATACTCTTCCACCGTCAGGCGCAAATCGGGGATATCGTTTTGCGACAGGAAGGCAATATTCCGCGCGCGCGCTTGTGGCGACAGTTGCCGTAGTGGACCCCCCTGCCAGTACAGCGTCCCTTTATCCGGTCGAGCGTCGCCAATGATCGTCCGCAGCAGGCTTGATTTACCACTACCGTTGGGACCAATGACCGCCAGCTTTTCGCCAGCGCGGAGCGCGAACTGGATATCATTAAGTATCGTCGTACCACTCCGGGCGAGAAGACTGACCCCGTCAACATGCAGGAGTTCAGGTATAGGTTGGTTCATAATTATTAAATTGAATGTTATAACATAACATTTGTTGTACCATGTTCCCCGACCGACTGCAATTCTGCAGACGTAGATTTTTTACAATCTCTTCGGGTAATATACCCACATTAAAATAATGACAATTTAAATATTCAGCAAATTCATAAAAGGAACGTATGGATTACACTGCAGCTATTATTGCTTGTTTAATGCTGGTTACCGCCATCTGGATGTTACTGCACGGGATACGGGGCTATCAGAAAGGCGTGATTATCGAAACGCGGAAATCATCACCGATAAAAGATTATTATTACCGCGGTGATTTTGGTTTTTACGTCAATATATTTTTTTATATTGTTGTTGGTACGGTGATGGTCGGTTTTTCCGCCTGGTTATTTTTCCGCAGTATCGCCTATTGGTAGCTGTTATAATTTTCCTGCGGATAAACTCAGCACCCTCGCACGCAGTTCTTCTACATTAATCGCCGCAATATATCGGGCAATGTCAGGATAAAACTGCTGATGGTAACCATATTCCGGGCGGCGCAGCTCTGACAACACTTCTGACTTTGTTGCGTGGCTAAACAGCAGTTGGTAAAGCGCGACAATCATCCCGGTACGATCGCTGCCGTGCCAGCAGTGCACCAGCGCCGGTTTTGCCGCACGATGTAAAAAGCTCAGCGCAATCACCACATCATCGTCGTTAATCGCGGCCGCGTTCATCGGCACCCGATACAGAATAAGCCCCGTGCCCTTCGCTTCGTCTGCATCGCTGTGCCACTGGCGCAAATTCAACACCGAGCGTATCCCAATGCGATCCAGGCTCTGCATCTGCAGGTGATTGGGTTGCGCCGAACGATACAACTCAGGGGTGACGCGATAAAAATTATCCGGCATATTTTCGCTTGCCGCAGCGGATAACCCTGCAGTAAGGCTAATTAATAACATTAACCATTTAACACAAGAATAAATACCTTTCTTAATTAGCAATTCCATGAATAATCCTTTTCATTCGCCGCGAAATATTAACGCAGCAAGTTGAATATCTAATAACGTTCATTAGCACAATCCGAATTGTTAGCTGATTCACTCTCCTTTGACGGCCATCAAATTCATTCGCCTGTGGCCCGTAATTTCGCTATCATCCGCCCTCACCCTTAAGCAGCGCATGCTCATGTCCACCGTCATTGATACCTTTATCGCCCCACCTTGTTCCGCGCAGATTAAGATCCTCTACGAGGACGCGCATTTGTTGTTGATCGACAAACCCAGCGGCCTGCTCAGCCTGTCGGGTAAGAACCCGCAGAACCTGGATTCAGTCCATCACCGCCTGGTGCGGGATTTTCCGGGGTGCACGCTGGTGCATCGACTCGATTTCGGGACCTCCGGGCTGATGGTGGTCGCACGTAACAAAACGATCAACGCCGCGCTGTGTCAGCAGTTCAGCCAGCGGGCGGTAAGCAAGGTCTATCACGCCCTGTTATGCGGACATCCAGAGGCAGATGAAGGGATTATAGACGCGCCGATTGCCAAGGATCCGGCGCTGTTTCCGCGCATGGCGATTAGCGCGCGTAATGGTAAACCGGCGCGCTCGCGCTATCAGGTGCTATCACGGGAATGGTTGCCAATAGCCGGTGGTTCGCTGGCGGTAACGCGCGTACGGCTGCTGCCGGAAACCGGACGCACCCATCAGCTACGCATCCACTGCCAGCATCTCGGCTATCCGATTCTCGGCTGCGATCTCTACGGAGGGCTGGCGGAGCATCAGGCCTCACGCCTGATGCTCCACGCCAGTGAACTGCATTTTCATCATCCGGTCAGCGGTAAAGCGATAGCGGCGCGCCAGCCCAGTCCTTTCTGATTCGTCAGGCGCAAATCACTTTTATCGCCAGCCCGCCGCGCGAGGTTTCGCGATATTTATCGTTCATATCTTTGCCGGTTTCATACATCGTCTCAATAACCTTGTCGAGACAGACCCGCGGCTCGCTGGTTCGACGGAGCGCCATCCGCGCGGCGTTTACCGCCTTCACCGCATTGATGGCATTGCGTTCGATGCAGGGAATTTGCACCTGTCCGGCCACCGGATCGCAGGTCAGACCGAGGTTATGTTCCATCGCAATTTCCGCGGCGTTGCATACCTGCGCCGGGCTGCCGCCAAGCAGTTCTGTCAACCCTGCCGCCGCCATAGAGCAGGCCACGCCAATTTCGCCCTGACAGCCAACTTCTGCGCCAGATATAGAGGCATTCATCTTATACAGTGAACCGATAGCCGCCGCAGCCAGCAGATAGCGGGCAATCGAGTTGGCATTGACCGGGCGGCGAAACTTGTCGTAATAGGCCAGAACCGCCGGAATAATCCCGCAAGCGCCATTGGTCGGCGCAGTGACGACCCGGCCGCCGGCGGCGTTCTCTTCGCTCACCGCCAGCGCGAACATATTGATCCAGTCGATAACGTTCATCGGGTCGCGGGAAAGGCTGTCGCTGGCCACCAGCTGTCGGCGCAGCGCAGCCGCTCTGCGCGGTACGTTGAGCGGCCCCGGCAGTACGCCCTCGGTATTCATTCCCCGCTCAATACCGTTATGCATCACCGCGTAAATAGCGGCGAAACCGGCCTCGATTTGTCCCTTATCGCGCAGCGCCAGCTCGTTTTGCATCATCAGACCGGAAATCGAAAGGCCATTGTGCTCGCAAAGCTGAAGCAGTTGATGGGCGGAGCGGAAATCAAAGGGGACCGACGTTGCAACATCGTGAGTCTGGCCAAAACATGCCTCCTCAACGATAAACCCGCCGCCAATTGAGTAATAGGTTTTGCTGAGTAGCGGCTGCTGATGATCCCAGGCACTGATGCGCATACCGTTCTCATGGCGTGCCAGCGCGCTATCATGAAATACGATGCTCTCCGGCAGCGGGAAATCGACCTGTCGGCTCCCCTTCGCCACCGGCAGACGGCCGCTCTCTGTCACCCGCTGAATAAAGGCCGGGATGGCGTCAATATCAACATCCTGCGGACTATTTCCGGCCAGCCCCATGATGATGGCGGCATCGGTCGCGTGTCCTTTGCCGGTGAGCGATAGCGAACCGTACAGATCGACGACAATGCGCGTAGTCTGCGTCAGGTTGCCGCGGGTCGCCAGCTCGGTGATAAAACTTTTTCCTGCATTCATCGGCCCCACCGTATGGGAGCTCGAAGGGCCAATACCAATTTTGAAAATATCGAAAGCGCTAATCATATTCACACCTCGGTTTACCGTGTAGTGAAGACCAGGTTTCATAGCCACGAAAAAAATGGGGCGACCATGATCGTCGCCCCGTTGCGTTACAGCGCCTGGGTGAAGGTTCGCGAAATGACATCCTGCTGCTGTTCATGGGTCAGCGCATTAAAGCGCACCGCATAGCCAGAGACGTGGATGGTCAGGTTCGGATAATTTTCCGGATGAGCTATGGCGTCCAGTAGCATCTCGCGGTTCATCACGTTGACGTTCAGATGCTGGCCGCCCTCGATTCGTTCTTCGTGGTGGAAGTAGCCATCAAGCAGACCGACGAGGTTGGTTTGCCGGACGCTCGCCTCTTTGCCTAACGCCGCCGGGACAATCGAGAAGGTATAAGAGATCCCGTCCTTCGCGTAGGCGAACGGCAACTTAGCCACGGAAGTCAACGAAGCGACCGCCCCTTTACGATCGCGGCCATGCATTGGATTTGCCCCCGGCGCAAACGGCGTACCGGCGCGGCGGCCATCCGGGGTATTACCGGTTTTCTGGCCGTACACCACGTTTGAGGTAATCGTCAGAATCGACTGCGTCGGCACCGCGTTACGGTAGGTCGGCAACACCTTAATTTTCTTCATAAAACGTTCAACCAGATCGCAGGCGATACTATCGACGCGCCGATCGTTATTGCCGTACTGCGGATAATCGCCTTCAATCTCAAAATCGATCGCCAGGCCGCTGTCGTCGCGGATGGGTTTCACCTTCGCGTGCTTAATAGCCGAAAGCGAATCCGCCGCCACCGACAGCCCGGCAATCCCGCAGGCCATAGTGCGGTATACATCGCGGTCGTGCAGCGCCATCAGTGAGGCTTCATAACTGTATTTATCATGCATGTAATGAATGATGTTCAGCGCGCTGATGTACTGCACCGCCAGCCAATCCATAAAATGATCGAGGCTGGCCATCACTTTGTCGTAATCCAGCACGTCGTCCATCAGCGGCGCCGTTTTCGGCCCAACCTGGATTTTGAGTTTCTCATCCACCCCGCCATTGATTGCGTACAGCAGCGTTTTGGCGAGGTTGGCGCGCGCGCCGAAGAACTGCATCTGTTTGCCGATAACCATCGGGCTGACGCAGCAGGCAATGGCGTAATCATCACTGTTGAAATCGGCGCGCATCAGGTCATCGTTTTCATACTGTAGCGAGGAAGTGACGATCGAGACCTGGGCGGCGTATTTCTTAAAGGCAATCGGCAGCGCTTCAGACCACAATACGGTAAGGTTAGGTTCCGGCGCCGGGCCCATGGTGTGCAGCGTATGCAGATAGCGGAAAGAGTTTTTAGTCACCAGCGTGCGGCCATCCAGCCCCATCCCGCCAATCACTTCGGTTGCCCAGATGGGATCGCCGGAGAACAGCGTGTCGAATTCCGGCGTACGCAGGAAACGCACCATGCGGATCTTCATAATGAAGTGGTCGATCAGCTCCTGGGCCTGTTGTTCATTGAGGATCCCGGCGTGGAAGTCGCGCTCGATATAGATATCGAGGAAAGAGGCGGTGCGCCCAAGCGACATCGCGCCGCCGTTTTGCGATTTCACCGCCGCCAGATAGGCAAAGTACAACCACTGTACCGCTTCCTGGGCGTTGCGCGCCGGGCGGGAGATATCGCAGCCATATTTCGCCGCCATTTCCTGCATTTGCAGCAGCGCGCGGCGGTGCTCCGCCAGCTCTTCACGCAGACGAATAGTGGCTTCCAGATCCTGCCCGCGCTCAAGCGTTGCCTGCAGATCGGCAAACTGCAGCTCACGTTCCCGCACCAGATAGCGGATGCCGTATAGCGCCACCCGGCGGTAATCGCCAATAATACGCCCGCGGCCATAGCCGTCCGGCAGACCGGTCAGCACGCCGGATTTACGGCAGCGCAGCATATCGGGCGAATAGGCGTCAAATACCCCCTGATTGTGGGTTTTACGCAGCTCGCTAAACAGATATTCAAACTGGCTATCCATTTCCCGGCCATAGGCATCAAACGAGCTTTTAATCATGTTAATGCCGCCAAACGGATGTAGCGCGCGCTTGAGCGGTTTTTCCGTTTGCAGACCGACAATCTTCTCCAGCGCCTGGTCGATATAGCCGGCATCGTGAGCGGTAATGGTGGTGGCGATATTGGTATCAAAATCAACCGGCGCGTGGGTGGCGTTCTCTACGCGAATGCCGGCCATCACTTTTTCCCACAGCGCGGTCGTCGCCGGCGTCGCCTGTGCGAGGAACGATTCATCCCCGGTATATGGCGTATAGTTGTGCTGAATAAAGTCACGGACATTAATTTCTTCTTTCCAGTCCGTACCGTTAAATCCGTGCCATGCTTCGGCGTACAGCATATCGCTGGTATCGATATTTACCTTCATGAAAAATAATCTCTCTACAGGACAACAACGTAATTAAGCAAATTCCAGGGATGCATTAATTTTGCCTAAATGAATGGCATCGATCGCAATCATCTTCTCTTCATTGGTGGGTATGACTGCAGATATCACTCGAGCCTCGCGGGAAGAAATAATACGTTCACCGACGGAGTTGGGTTGTTTATTTAACGCATCGTTCAGGCTGACGCCAAATACCGCTAAATGCTCAATCACCAGTTGGCGAATTAATACCGAATTTTCGCCGATGCCGCCGGTAAAAATAATCGCGTCAAGGCGGCGTAGCGAGGCGGCATGTCCGGCAATGTGGCGGGCGATACGATGCACAAAGGTTTTAATCGCCAACCGCGCGCGTTCATGCCCCTCATGCCAGGCTTTTTCCAGCACCCGCAGGTCGGATGACAATCCGGATATCCCCAGCAGGCCGGACTCCTTGTTCACCACGCGTTCCAGATCGCTGAGCGTCTGTTTAGTTTCGCTGGCAATCCACGCCATCGCGCCAAAATCGACATCCCCGCTGCGGGTACCCATCATCAGGCCTTCCAACGGCGTCATGCCCATCGAGGTGTCCACGCTGTGGCCGTTGCGTACCGCACAAATCGACGCGCCGTTGCCAAGATGAGCAATGACCAGCCCGCTATCCTGCTCGGGTAAATCAAGCAGCGCCAGCGCGCGCTGAGCCACATAACGGTGCGAGGTGCCGTGAAAACCATAGCGACGCACGCCCAAGCGCTGGTAATAGTCCCACGGCAGGCCGTAAAGAAATGCCTCTGGCGCCAGCGTCTGATGAAAGCTGGTATCAAACACCGCCACCTGCAATACGCCGGGGAATAACTGCTGCGCTGATTCAATACCGCTGAGATTGGCGTAATTATGTAGCGGCGCCAGCGGCGACACCTGGCGAATATTGTCGATAACGTCATCGGTAATGATCGCCGATTCGGTAAATATGCTGCCGCCGTGCGCGATACGGTGGCCAATTAACGCCACGCTATCAACTAAATCGCGTTTTTCTAATTCAAATGCGATCGCCTTCAATGCGCCCTCATAGCTGCGGTGAGCCAGCTTAGCCGGCTCTCCACCATTTATTGACAGGAACGCATTTTCAGAATTAATGCCATCTGTAATACCAGCCATTAATACTTCACAGCTGGCGGCATCAAGTACTGAAAATTTAATTGAAGACGAGCCGCAGTTAATGACCAGTACTACCGGATATTCATTCATGTCATCACTCCGCTCGTCCTGAGCTTAATTAAAACAGTTTGTAAACGATGTTCAGAATGGTCAGCAGACCGATTACCGTGACGAAGACGTTGTCCAGGCGGCCGCGATATTTCGCCAACGATGGCGCTTTACGAATGGCGTACATCGGCAGCAGGCACAGCAGTGAGGCAATAATCGGCGCGCCCATCGCTTCAATCAGGTCGAGAATGTTCGGGTTGGCGTAGGCGACAATCCACGTTGAGCCCATGATAAAAATCATGCTGATGGTGTTGAGCTTGCCGCTGGAAACACGGGTTTTATCGCCTTTGTAGCCAAACTTCAGCACCAGACCGTTCAGGCCTTCCAGCGTGCCGAGGTAGTGACCGAAGAAGGATTTGAAAATCGCCACCAGCGCGATGATTGACGCGCCATATTCAAGCACCGTGGCAAAGGTGGATTTGGTGCCGGACAGCGAGGCGAAGTGGTTCGCCAGGTATGAGAGCACCGGGATATTCTGCGCCTTGGCATCGGCCATATTCTGCGGCGACAGCGTAAACAGGCAGCTGAAGGCAAAGAACATTACCACGGCCACCATCAGCATGCTGGCGCGAGAGATAATCTGTGAACATTTGCGCTCGGTGAACTCGCGACCAAACTCTTTTTCATACTCTTCGCGCTTGGAAACCACGAATGAAGAGACAATAGGCGAGAAGTTAAACGAGAACACCATAATCGAAATACCCAACCAGACGGTAACCAGAATGCCATCGTGACCGGTTAGCGAAATCTCGCTTAAATTGACCTGATCGATAACCGCGGAGTTCCAGTAAGGGATCAGCGACAGCGAAATCAGCACCAGGCTGGCGATAAATGGCCATACCAGATAGCTCATCACTTTCACCATCAGGTCTTTACCGAACCAGATGACGAACGCCATTAGCAGCAGCAGGAACAGCGCGACAAAACCGCGGTTCAGCGCCGGCAACTGCAGCTGGTTTTCCCAGAAGGTCATAAAGGTATTAGTGATTGTCACGCCGTAAATCCACAGCAGCGGGCAAATCGCAAAGAAATAAAGGAAGGTAATCACCACCCCGCCGGTTTTACCAAAGTGCTCCTCTACCGTTTCGGTGATGTTGCCGGAAGGATTTGAGCCGGAAAGGCACAGCCGCGCCAGCGCCCGGTGGCAATAGAAGGCGATCGGGTAGGCCAGCACTAACATCAGTAAGATGGGGATCAGGCCGCCGAAGCCGGCGCGGATCGGGAAGAATAATACCCCGGCGCCAATGGCGGTGCCGAATAAGCCCAGGGTCCAGGTGGTGTCCGATTTGCGCCAGGACGACTCTTTTGTCTGGCTGGATACAATGCTATCTGTAGTACTCATATCCTATCCTCATCAAAAAGATTAAGCGTCAACTAAACCAGTAATTTGCGATACGCGAGACAGGTCGATATTACCGCCGGAAATAATGCTGACGGTTTTTCGGTTCTGAATATAGCTATCCAGCTTACCGCTTAATAATGCGGCACAGGCTAACGCCCCGGCCCCTTCGGTAATCACTTTATTGCGTTGAATAAGTGCGACCATACTGTTGCGAATTTCGTCTTCGCTGACCAGCACAATATCGTCGACTAATTCACGCACGATCTGATAGGTAATATTTCCCGGACGAGAAACGTCGCAACCGTCAGCAAGGGTGGCATTAGTGCGATGATTGGTAATTTCTCCGGCGTAATACGAGGCGGCCATGCCGTGAACGTTTTCCGACTGTACGCCAATAATACGAATGGTCGGGTTGATCGATTTAATTGCCACCGCGATGCCGGCAATTAAACCGCCGCCGCCAATCGGCACAATAACGTTATCGACATCATATAAATCCTCCATGATCTCGAGACCAATAGTCCCCTGGCCGGCTATCACTTTCGGGTCATCGTAGGGAGGAATAAATATCCGCCCTTCCATTTCGACAATTTCGCTGACTTTGGCGATGGTGTCGTTAAAGTTATCGCCATGTAGCACCACTTCCGCCGAATAGTCGCAGGTGGCGGCAACTTTCGATTTTGGCGCGCCTTTCGGCATCACCACTTTGCCGTCAATACCGAGCATAGCGCAGGAGAGCGAAACGCCCTGCGCATGGTTACCGGCGGAACACGCCACCACGCCTTTGCGCTTTTCCGCATCGGTCAGCGAGCTAAGTTTATTAAACGCGCCGCGAATTTTAAAAGAACCGGTGCGCTGCATATTTTCAAACTTAAGGAAGATTTCGCCTTTGCATCGTTCACTGAAATAATTTGAGCGCGGCATCCCCGTTTTATATATTTTACCTGCCAATCTTTTTTTCGCTTCGAGGATATCTTCAATAGCAACCGGAAGATCGTATGTAATATGCATGAGAACCTCTTAACCTGGAATTAAAAAATAGCATTAATGGGCAGCGATTGATAAACAGATCGCAGCTTAAGTTTCAATCAATATAAAAAGACAATTAGTCCACGGTAATTAATTGTCGTCGTCGGCAGCCGCTATGGGCTGAATATTCTTTCGCTAATTCAACTAACGCCGAGGCCGCGCTTTTAATGCGATAATTTTTCGACCACACTGCAGCATAATGCGCCACCGGTAACGCATCCTCGACAGGAATGGTAATAAATTGATTAGAGCCAAAAGGTGCGGTCATATCACAAGGAATAACCGTCAGGAAATCAGCATTGAGAACAAGATTATAAATAGTAACGACAGAGTCTGTTTTAACGATGTTTTCATTGTTGATGCCGCTGCGTTGAAGCGTGGCGAGGAGTTCACTGTAGTAACCCATATTAGTTTGCGGCAATACCCACTGTTCGTGCTGTAACGATGCCAGCGTGGCACTGCCGCTGCGCGTTCGCGATTTGCTGGCCACCAGCACGAACTCTGATTCAAATAGCGGTTCGACATGCAGATCGTGCAGCTTCATCTCATCGCTCAACGTGCCGATGGCGAAATCGAGACGGCCATCGCGAATCGCCGGCAGGAACGATGAAAGCTGCGCTTCGTACATCGAGACCTGTGCTTTGGGAAATAACTTTTTGAATTTATGGATCATATCCGACATAAAAGTGAAGCCGATCAGCGACGGAAAACCGAAAGAGACGTCAACGACGGTGCTGCAGGTCATGCTGTTCATTTCGTTAACCATATTTTTCATTTCGCGGGTAATCGACTCCGACCAGCTCAACAGCACCTGTCCGGCCTCCGTCAACGTAACACCGGTATTTTTACGGACAATAAGCTCAGTGCCGAAATAGTCTTCAATATCATTAATCGTTTTACTGACTGCAGGTTGAGTTAATCCTAACTCTTTCGCTGCCGAACCAATCGAACCACTTCTGATCACCTCCTGGAATACAACCAGGTGCTGAGTTTTAGGGAGCGGAATAGTATTCATATTGGTTATCCACGTTAATGACTTTGTTGACGGCGGAAAGTGTATCAAATGATGATCCGCTGGTTGTGTGAGACCACTCACAAAGCACTTTCACCTATAATCAACCTCATCCATGAAACAAAATAAAACAATTAAAATCAATTACATAAAAACAAAAACATGAAATTAAGCATGATTTTAGTCAAAGAAATATGAGGGGATAAAAAATATTTATGGGGATAAAAAAGGTTAATTTTTAAGCTAAACGCGAGCAGGGAAAGGGTAATTTTCAAGCAATAAAAGGAGATATTTCACATTAATTCCTGATTAAAACACAGGTGTAAACAATCAAATAAAATGAGAAAACTGTATTTATTTCGATTTATTACGGGATGAGGTCACAATTTTTCGCCTTATTTGTATGTAAAGATATATTTCATTAATTTAGACGAAAACAAAAATAAACAATAAATTATCATTTACAACATCATTTTAACCTCGTTTTTTGGCTATTTTGTAGCAGGTAATTCCTTGATTAAAATCAATATCGATTTTTCATCCACTCACAAACCTGCTAAATAGTGATTTGTGCTAATCATCACAAATCCAGAAACTAATCATCAATGTATCGCAGATAACACCAACCGGTTAACGCGCAAATCACCGCACAGATTGCCAACGCGACGCCGAGCGATTGCCCCCACCCCACGAATGCCAGCCCCAAGCCGATAACCAAATAATAGGTCAGGCCGAACATCGCTCCGGCGCTACCACGACAATCAGCGTAGTCGCTAAGCGCCGTTCCCAGCACTACGGGGATCGCCATGGCATAGGCTGTCGCCACTGCGATCATCGGCAGCAAAAAGAACCATGAATCCGCTAACAGGCATACGCCTGCGCTGGCGAGCAATAACAGCAGACCGGCACAGATAAAAATAGGCCGCTGCCCTGCTCCACGTCGCAGCAACAAACGATTGCCCTGCGCGCCAACCAACGCCCCTGCCGCCAGCGCCATGCCGCTATAGCCAAAGGTCCGCGCATCCAGTCCCAGGCGGGCAAAAAGGAAAGGTCCCTGGCTGTAATAGCTGAACAAACCGATATTCAATGCCGCCACCAGCGCCACCGCAAAACGGATTTTCGCATCCGCCAGCATGCGCAGCATTAACGGCCAGAGCGCCTGATCCCCCGTTCGCGGCGGCCGGGTTTCCGGCATGATCACCGCGCACAGCAGCAACAGCGCCGCCGCCAGCAACGCCAGTGCGCCGAAGACGCCGTTCATTCCGCGCCAGGCCGTCAGCACGCCGCCAAGATAAACGCCAATTGCCGGGCTGATAGCCAGCGCCATGCCGACAAAAGAAAAGATCGCCGCCAACCTCCGGCCATCAAACGCATCCCGCAGCACCGTTTGCCCAACCACCGACCCGATTGCCGCGCCGAAAGCCGCCACGATACGAGCCGCCAGCAGTACGCTAAAATCTGGCGCCGCCAGCGCCAGCATACAACCTGCGGTATACACCGCCAGACCGAGCAATAACGCCGGCCGCCGCCCGCGCCGGTCGCTGAACCAGCCCCAGAACAGCACGCCAACGGCAAAGCCGATAAAATAGACCGCCAGCGTCTGCGCCGCATCGGCGGCGCTAACGGAAAAATGTGCGCTGATATCAGTCAGCGCCGGGCTATAGATCGTCTCCGCGATTTGCGGAAACATGAGTAATGCGGTAACCAGCGCCATCGCCGAACGACTTAACATATCCACCTCCCTCGTCAAAGGCGCCATTGTAGGGAGCGGCAAAAACGGCGATTATAAATATAATGACATTTAACATCGAGAATCAGACATTATGGCATGGCTCAGCGCGGATGCATCCTTTGACCCTGATACGCTCAGTGCGCCGCTGATTGGCGTACAATCCACGCTTAACGGCGATCATGACGACGGTCTGCATCGTCATCAAATGGGGCAGATGTTATTTACCCGTCAGGGTTGTATCCGGCTGACGCTAAATGATGGCGCGCTATTGTGTATGTTACCGCCGACCCGCGCGGCGTGGATCCCCGCAGGCGTGACGCACCGCGCCCAAATGCAGCACATCGTTGATTACCGTTCGGTGTGGTTCGCCAATACGCATTATCCCGAGTTACCCGCCGCCCCGGCCATCCTCAACGTTACCCCGCTGCTGCGCGAGTTGCTCGAACGCATTAGCGCCAGCCCATGGGATACTGACTGGCAACAGGGCCCGGCCCGGCACCTGGCGGCGCTCTGCGTGGCGGAAATCGGCGCGGCAAAACATGAGCCGATGATGCTAACGCTACCGCAGGATAAACGTCTGCGCCATCTCAACGGCCATGGGCAACCGCCGCAGCTTCAGCAACTGGCGGCGCAATGCGGCGCCGGAGAAAAGACCATCAGCCGCCTGTTTCAACGTGAAACCGGCATGTCATATCAGCAGTGGCGCCAACAGTGGCGGCTGATGAAAGCCGTTGAGCTATTGGCCAGCGGTCAACGCATTACGGATGTCGCCCAGGCGCTGGAGTTTGCCAGCGATAGCGCCTTTATCTACTTTTTCCGCAGCCAGACCGGCAAGACCCCCGGACAATACATCGCCAGGTAAATAGTCTGTTTTCGGTCAAAATGTTAACTCCAACACGCGAAGCGGCCGATATTCGGCTAAGGTTTTCTGATGGCCGTTCGCAGTGGCGCGAAGTCAGCAAAACGCAAAAATGGAGAATTATCGATGACGAGATCGGTTCTACGTCGCCCGGAAACCCTGACCTACCTTATTCAACTGGCACTGGGAGGCGCAATATTAAGCCTGGCGACATTCGCCGCGCAGGCAGATGACAACACCTCCCCGGTACCGCAATCGCCTGATGAACTATTAGGCCCGCTGTTTAACGACGTGCAGAGCGCGAAACTATTCCCTGACCAAAAAACCTTCGCTGATGCGGTACCGAACAGCGATCCGCTGATGATCCTTGCCGACTATCGAATGCAAAAAAGCCAGGCCAGCTTCGATCTGCGCCATTTCGTCGAGATCAACTTCACCCTGCCGCGTGATAACGATCAGTACGTGCCGCCGAAAGGGCAAACTCTGCGTCAACACATCGATGGGCTATGGCCGGTATTAACCCGCAGCACCGTCGAGGTCGAGAAATGGGATTCGCTGCTGCCGCTGCCGAAACCTTATGTGGTACCCGGTGGACGCTTCCGCGAGGTTTATTACTGGGATAGTTATTTCACCATGCTGGGCCTCGCCGAAAGCGGGCACTGGGATAAAGTGGAAGACATGGTGGCCAACTTCGCCGCCGAAATAGACCGCTGGGGCCATATTCCAAACGGCAACCGCAGCTACTATCTGAGCCGTTCGCAGCCGCCGTTCTTCTCCTTTATGGTTGAGCTGCTGGCCAGCCACGATGGCGATCGGGCGCTGAAGACCTGGCTGCCACAGATGGAAAAAGAGTATCGCTATTGGATGGAAGGCGCCGATGCGCTAACGCCCGGCAAAGCCAATAAACGCGTGGTGCGTATGGAAGATGGCGCGCTGCTTAACCGCTACTGGGATGATAACGATACGCCGCGCCCGGAGTCCTGGCTGGACGATGTCACCACCGCCAAAAACAATCCTAACCGCCCGGCCACCGAAATCTATCGCGACCTACGTTCCGCCGCGGCTTCCGGATGGGACTTCAGCTCTCGCTGGATGGATAATCCGCAGCAACTGGGGACTATCCGCACCACCAGCATCCTTCCTGTCGATCTCAATGCGCTGATGTTCCACATGGAAAAAACCATCGCCCGCGCCAGTAAGGCCGCTGGCGACAGCGCCAAAGCCGGACAGTACGATGCGCTGGCGAACGCCCGTCAGAAAGCGCTGGAAAAATATCTGTGGAACGATAAAGAAGGCTGGTATGCCGATTACGATCTGAAGAGCCATAAAGTCCGTAATCAGCTGACCGCCGCGGCGCTGTTCCCGCTGTACGTCAAAGCGGCCTCCAGCGAACGCGCCGCGAAAGTCGCCGCCGCCGCCGAAAGCCGCCTGCTGAAGCCCGGCGGCCTCACCACGACCACGGTCAATAGCGGCCAGCAATGGGACGCGCCAAACGGCTGGGCGCCGCTGCAGTGGGTGGCGGTGGAAGGCCTGCAGAACTACGGTCAGAAAAAGGTGGCCATGGAGGTCACCTGGCGCTTCCTCAGCAACGTCCAGCACACCTATGACAGCAAGCAGAAGCTGGTAGAGAAATATGACGTGAGTTCAACGGGTACCGGCGGCGGCGGCGGTGAATACCCGCTGCAGGACGGCTTTGGCTGGACCAATGGCGTGACATTAAAGATGCTCGACCTGGTTTGCCCGCAGGAAAAACCGTGCGATGCCCTGCCGGCGACCCGGCCGACGCAGACAGAAAGCGCCACCGGCCAACAGCCAGCCGCGAACGATGCCGTGGCGTCTGCGGAGAAAAAAGCCCAGTAATCCCCCTGCGCGCGGCTATATCTTCGCCGCGCTTTTCCATCGACGTCACCTCACCATCCGCTCGACAGCCAGCAAAATGTCTTCTTGCTCTGAGGAGGACTATTTTGCTTGATCATGCAAAAGCAAACGATAATAATTCGCATTATTTTTAACGAAAAAGCATTTCGTTTATTTCCGCGGCGGCGCACAGGAGTGCCAGACCGCGCTATTCAGGATTATGGCATGATCTCCTCTGTTTACTTCAAACGCTCCGCGCTGGTGTGCGCCCTCGCGGCCGCCTTCCCTCTCGCCGCGCAGGCGGAAGATACTCTAATCGTTACCGCAAAGCCTGACGACTCCGCCAGCGCGCAGACACAAGGCTATAGCGCCAAAACGTCAACCGGCGCCACGAAAACCGATCAGCCGTTGATAACTACCGCTCAGTCGGTATCGGTGATCACCCGCCAGCAGATCGCCGATCAGGGCGCCAATACCGTAAGCCAGGCGCTCCAGTATACGCCGGGGGTTTATTCCAGTTTTGGCGGCGGCGCGACGCGCTTTGATACCATCTCGCTGCGCGGCTACCACGGCGGCGACGTCGATAACCTGTTCCTTGACGGCATGCGCCTGATGAGCGACGGCGGCAGCCATAACGTGCTGCAGATCGACCCATGGTTTATTGAGCGTGTCGACGTCATCCGCGGCCCCTCTTCCGCCCTTTATGGCCAGAGCGTACCGGGCGGGGTGGTCAATTTGACCTCCAAACGGCCGCAGTTCAGCCAGCAGGGTCACTTTCGCCTGACCGGCGGCACGCAAAATACCAAGGGCGCGGCCTTTGACTATACCGACGCCATCAATGACCAGTGGGCCTGGCGGCTCATCGGCATGACCCGCAGCAGCGATACGCAGTATGACCATACCCGCGAAGAGCGCTACGCGATTTCGCCTTCCTTGCTGTGGCAGCCGGATAGCGATACTTCACTGCTGTTGCGCGCCTACCTGCAAAAAGATCCCTCAGGCGGCTACCACGGCTCTCTGCCGCTGGATGGCACCCGTTACGCGCACAACGGCCGTAAACTTTCACCCAGCACCAATGAAGGCGATCCGGGCGATGGCTACCAGCGCCGCGAACAGATCTACAGTTACGAGTTCAACCACCAGTTTAACGATGTCTGGTCGGCCTACTCCGCGGGCAGCTATACCCATACAAATGTCTCGCTGGATCAGGTTTATCAGGTTGGCTGGGTAGGTGACAGCGACATGCTTTCCCGCGGCTACAGCGGTTCCCGCGGTTCGTTGGACGCCTGGTCAACCGATAACCGCCTGCGCGCCGATTTTACGACCGGTGAACTGGCGCATACGCTGATCCTCGGCGCTGAGTATCATCGCTTCCGCAACGATTTGTGGACCGGCGCCGGCAACGCGGCGCCGCTCAACCCGTTCACCGGCTATACGCCGCAAACCGGGCATACCATCACCTACAGCGATAATAATAATCGCCGTTATTACCAGACCGGGCTTTATCTGCAGGATGAGATGGTATGGAACCGCTGGCATCTTGATGTTTCCGGGCGCTACGACCGCATCGTTTCACAGCAGGTTAGCGACACCTCAGGCACGTCGAACCGCCGCTCCGACGATCACATCAGCGGCCGTGCCTCGCTGCTGTACGCGCTCGATAACGGCCTTTCGCCCTACTTAAGCTACAGCCAGGCGATTACCCCGGCGATGCTGCCGGGCGCCGATGGTACGTTATTAAAACCCACCACCGCCGAACAGGTAGAGGCTGGCTTGAAATTCCAGCCGCCGGGCAGCAGCGATTTGTATAGCATCGCGATATACGACTTGACGCAAAAGGATGTCGCCACCCGCGACCCGAACATCGCCACCGCCACCTATATTCCCGCCGGGAAAGTGCATTCGCAGGGCGTAGAGCTGGAAGCACATAACCAGATTACGCCGCAATTGAGCACTATTGCCTCTTATACCTGGAATCGCCTGCGCTTCCAGGACACGAAAGACGGCACCGATAGTAATACGCCGCAGCTGTCGCCAGATCAGATGGCCTCGTTCTGGGCGCGCTATCAATTGCCGGCGGGCATTACTGTTGGCGCGGGCGTGCGCTATATCGGTAAACAGTGGGCTGATGACGCCAATACCGAACGTTTACCGTCAGTCACCCTGATAGATGCGATGGCGCGCGCCGACCTCGGAGCGTGGTCGACAGCGATGAAAGGCGCCTATATTCAGGTTAACGCGAATAATATCGGCGATCGTGAATATCTTTCCGGCTGCTACGGCACCGGCAACTGTTACTGGGGGGCTGAACGTAGCGTCACGGCAACCGTGGGCTACGATTTCTGACAACGTTGCCTCCGGGCACCTCCCGGAGGCAACGCAAGGATAGGAATTACATCGCGTCCAGCGCTTTCTGCAGTTTCCAGATATAGCGCGGCGCCTGTGGGGCAGGATGCTTTTTCGCCACGTGTTCAAAGAACTCATCGGCATCGAGATCGTTAATCTCGTCAATAGCGTCCTGGCGATTCGACGAGAAAGTACGCAGCAGCGCGCCCGCGCCGTTGGCATAAGAGACCACCACCGCATAGCGCATCACCTGCGGGTCTTTAATCCCCGCCAGCGGGCCGTTTTCCAGGATACTCAGGTAAGCGGCCCCCATCGAGATATTGCGTTCCGGATTCTTCAGCTCGCTTACCGAAGGCTGACCACGCCACCCCATCCGTTGATAGACATCGCGCCCGGAGGTCGACGGCTTCAACTGCATCAGCCCGACCGCGCCGGATTTACTGACCACCGAGGGATTACCGCCGGACTCAATCGCGATGATCGCCGTTATCAGCTGCGGGTCAACCCCCCACGCGGCGCCGGCTTTTTCGCTGATCGGCATCCACTGCATCGACCGCTTCACCGGGACTTCCGGGTTCCACGGCGGATTGGTGTAATCGTGCTTCGAGCTACAACCGGCCAACAATACAAATAAAAAAACAAACCATCTCAATTTCACACATCTATCCTTATTGGCTGAAGTTTGCCGCACGGAGATGACAATACACGTTCCAGGCGGCATGATAACCCTTTCATTCTTTGCAAGGAATTGCCATGTCTCAGTTTTATCTGGTCGCCCCTTCCGGTTACTGTATCAATCAACAGGCTGCGGCCCTTGGCGTGGCCCGTCTGCAGGAGGCCGGTCATCAGGTACTGAACCAACAGGCGATCTCCCGTCGACAGCAGCGTTTCGCCGGCAGCGACAGCGAACGCCTGGCCGATATTAACCAACTTGCGGCCCTCGAGGGAAAAAACCGCATCGTGCTGGCGGTACGCGGCGGCTATGGCGCCACCCGGTTACTACCGCAAATCGACTGGCCGGCATTGTCCGCGCGCCAGCGGCAGGATCCGCTGCTTATCTGCGGCCACAGTGATTTCACCGCCATCCAGATGGGACTGCTGGCTAAAGCCAACGCTATCAGCTTCAGTGGGCCGATGTTAGCGGGCAATTTCGGCGCTGAAACCCTGAATGCGTTTACTGAACATCACTTCTGGCAGGCGCTGCGCGAACCGGAGTTTACCCTCGAATGGCAAAGCGATGGCCCAACCTGCCGCGCCGAAGGCACCCTGTGGGGCGGCAATCTGGCGATGGTCACGTCGCTCATCGGCACGCCGTGGCTACCGCAGATTGACGGCGGTATTCTGGTGCTTGAGGATATCAACGAACACCCGTTCCGCGTAGAGCGTATGCTGCTGCAGTTGCTCAACAGCGGGATCCTTGCCCGCCAACGGGCCATTGTGCTCGGCAGCTTTACCGGGGCGCAACCCAACGACTACGACGACGGTTACGATCTACCCACCGTCTACGCCTGGCTACGTCAGCAACTCGCCATCCCGCTGCTCACCGGACTCGAATTCGGTCATGAACAGCGCACCGTGACTTTGCCTCTCGGCGCACGGGCACGGCTGGTCAACAACGCCTCTGTCGCAACGTTAACGATAAGCGGCCATCCGGTGCTGGCGGAATAAAAATTCCTCTGCGCGAGTATCCTGAAAACGCGCGGATTGTTAAAATGGTGTAATTTTCACCCCTTCACGCTGACAAGGAGTACGTGAACATTGGACGCCGCTGCGGTCATTAGTCTGTTTATCCTGGGTTCTGTTTTAGTAACCTGCAGTATTTTATTGAGTTCTTTCTCCTCGCGCCTCGGCATCCCGATTCTGGTTATCTTCCTCGCCATCGGTATGCTGGCAGGCGTTGACGGTATCGGCGGCATCCCTTTCGATAACTATCCCTTCGCCTATATGGTGAGTAACCTCGCGCTGGCGGTGATCCTGCTGGACGGCGGTATGCGCACCCAGGCCAGTTCGTTTCGCGTGGCGCTCTGGCCAGCGCTATCGCTGGCGACGGTCGGCGTGCTGATAACCTCCGCCCTTACAGGGATGATGGCGGCATGGCTGTTCAAGCTCGATTTAATCGAAGGGCTGCTGATCGGCGCCATTGTCGGCTCCACCGACGCGGCAGCGGTCTTCTCGCTGCTCGGCGGTAAAGGGCTTAACGAGCGCGTCGGCTCGACCCTTGAAATTGAATCCGGTAGTAACGACCCGATGGCGGTATTCCTCACCATTACCCTGATTGAAATGATCCAGCAGCATGAAGCCGGTCTGAGCTGGGTGTTTGTGGTGCATATCATTCAACAGTTTGGTCTGGGCATCGCTATTGGTCTTGGCGGCGGCTATTTGCTGCTGCAGATGATTAACCGTATTGTCCTGCCCACCGGGCTCTACCCGCTGCTGGCGCTAAGCGGCGGGATTATGATTTTTGCCGTCACCACGTCTCTTAACGGTAGCGGTATCCTCGCGGTCTATCTCTGCGGTTTCCTGCTCGGTAATAAACCCATTCGCAACCGCCACGGCATTCTGCAAAACTTTGACGGCCTGGCGTGGCTGGCGCAAATCGCCATGTTCCTCGTCCTGGGTCTGCTGGTGACGCCGTCCGACCTGTGGCCGATCGCGATTCCGGCGCTACTGCTGTCAATGTGGATGATCTTCATCGCGCGTCCGCTGTCGGTATTCGCCGGCCTGCTGCCGTTCCGCGGTTTTAATCTGCGCGAGCGAGTGTTTATCAGCTGGGTCGGATTGCGCGGCGCGGTGCCGATTATCCTCGCTGTTTTCCCGATGATGGCCGGGCTTGAGAACGCACGGCTGTTCTTTAACGTCGCCTTTTTCGTAGTGTTGATTTCACTGCTACTTCAGGGCACCTCGCTCTCCTGGGCGGCGAAAAAAGCGAAAGTCGTGGTACCACCGGTCGGTTGGCCTATCTCACGCGTCGGGCTGGATATCCATCCGGAAAATCCGTGGGAACAGTTTGTCTACCAGTTGGGTGATGATAAATGGTGCGTTGGCGCAGCGTTGCGCGACCTCCACATGCCGCCGGAGACGCGCATCGCGGCACTCTTCCGCGACAACGTACTGCTGCATCCTACCGGCAGCACGCGGCTGATGGATGGCGATATTCTTTGTGTTATCGGCCGCGAGCGCGACCTGCCGGCGTTAGGTAAAATGTTTAGCCAGTCGCCGCCGGTTTCTCTCGATCAGCGATTCTTTGGCGACTTCATCCTCGATGCGGAAGCTAAATTCGCCGACGTGGCGCAGATCTACGGCCTCGACGGCGGCGAGGAGTTTCGCGAGCATCAGCAGTCGCTGGGCGATGTAATACAGCAACTGTTAGGCGCCGCGCCGGTCGTTGGCGATCAGGTGGAGTTTGCCGGTATGGTGTGGACGGTCGCGGAAAAAGAAGACGATCACGTACTGAAGGTGGGTGTGCGGGTTGCGGAAGATGAGGCGGAATGATCCGCCTCACACAAAGTTACACTGTCACTACCGGCACGCGTGGCGCCAGGGCGCACATTAATTCATAACCGACGGTGCCGCTGGCCGCAGCGACATCGTCAATCTTAATCTCCTGTCCCCATAACTCGACCGGCGCGCCAATACCCGCATGCGGGCAAGGCGTCAGATCTACCGCCAACATATCCATCGAAACACGCCCGACGGTGGTGGTACGTACCCCGTCGACCAGCACCGGCGTGCCGCTCGGGGCGACGCGCGGATAGCCGTCGGCATAACCGCAGGCGACAATGCCGATGCGCTGTTCACCTGCGGCCTGATACAACCCACCATAGCCCACCCGTTCGCCGCTTTTCAGCGTCTGTACGGCAATCACCTCACTACTAAGGGTCATCGCCGGTTTCAGGCCGCTATTGGCAATATCCCGCCACTGGCCCGACGGCGATGCGCCATACAGCACAATTCCCGGACGCACCCAATCAAAGTGCGCTTCCGGATGCCACAACGTGGCCGCTGAGTTCGACAACGAACGCGGGCAGTCCAGCCCCTCCGCCGCCTGTTCGATACGGCGCATGGGCTCCGCGATGCCCTCCGGGTTTTCCGCATCAGCGAAATGCGACATCAGCGTCATTTCACCGACGTTGGCGAGCGATCGCAGCTGTTGCCAGACGGTATGCACTCGCTCGGGCATAAAGCCCAGCCTATTCATACCGCTATTCACTTTAAGATAGATATCCAGCGGCGCATGCAGTTTAGCCTGCTGCAGGGCTTTAATTTGCCAGTTGCTGTGTACGCTGGTGGTCAGACGATACTTATCAAGCAGCGCCAGTTCATCGGCGTGAAAGAACCCTTCCAGCAGTAGAATCGGCCCTTTCCAGCCCTTTTCCCGCAGCAGGATTGCCTCTTCGAGATTGAGCAATGCGTATCCATCTGCGGCGTTCAGCGCCTGCCACATCCGCGCCAGGCCGTGGCCATAGGCATTCGCCTTCACCACCGCCCAAACTCGCGCCCCAGGGGCGGCGCGGCGAACAATCTGTAAATTCTGACGTAAAGCCGACAGATCAATGCTGGCTTTTACCGGACGAGACATGGAGGCTCCTTAGTTATGCACGCCGTGCAGATGCTGAGCGCGAGCCGGCGTAAAGCCCGGGCTGTAACGCGCCACGGCCAGATCATCATAAGGGATCGCCGGCGTACGCCCGGAGATCAGGTCGCTCAGAAGCTGCCCGGACCCGCAGGCCATGGTCCAGCCCAGCGTACCGTGCCCGGTGTTCAGCCACAGGTTTTTGTACGGCGTACGGCCAACCACCGGCGTACCATCCGGCGTCATCGGCCGCAGGCCGGTCCAGAAGGTGGCCTGCTCAACGTAGCCGCCGCGCGGGAACAGATCGCGAACCACCATCTCCAGCGTCTCGCGGCGCGGCTTCAGCAACTCTTTATTGAAGCCGACAATTTCCGCCATCCCGCCAACGCGAATACGCTTATCGAAGCGGGTAATGGCGATTTTGTAAGTCTCATCAAGGATAGTCGATACCGGCGCGCCGCTCTCTTCGGCAATCGGAATAGTCAACGAGTAGCCTTTCAGCGGATAGACCGGGATATCCACCAGCCCTTTGAGCATCGCGGTGGAGTAAGAACCAAACGCCATCACGTAGGCGTCGCCCTTAATAATTTCTTCGCCACATTTCACACCGGCGATTTGATCGCCTTCGTAAAGCAGCGCATCGACGGCGGTATTAAAGCGGAAAGTCACCCCTGCCGCCTCGGCCATCGCCGCCAGACGGGTGGTGAAGAGCTGGCAATCGCCGGTTTCATCGTTTGGCAGGCGCAGGCCGCCGGTCAGTTTATGGCTGACTTCCGCCAGCGCCGGTTCGACTTCGCGCAGGCGGTTGGCTTCCAGCAGTTGATACGGCACACCGGCCTCTTCCAGCACGGCGATATCGCGAGTGGCGTTTTCATACTGTTTTTCGGTGCGGAAAAGCTGCAGGGTGCCCCCCTGACGGCCTTCATACTGGATACCGGTGGTTTCACGCAGCGCTTTCAGGCAATCACGGCTATATTCCGCCAGGCGCACCATACGCCCTTTGTTTTCCATATAGTGGCGGGTATCGCAGTTACGCAACATCTGCCACATCCACTTGAGCTGGAACTGCGTGCCGTCAAGGCCAATCGCCAATGGCGCATGGCGCTGGAACATCCATTTAATCGCCTTCAGCGGCACGCCCGGCGCCGCCCACGGCGCCGCGTAGCCGGGAGAGATCTGCCCGGCGTTGGCGGCGCTGGTTTCTTCAGCGGGCCCTGGCTGACGGTCGATAACCGTCACCTCATGTCCCGCCTGGCTTAAATACCAGGCGCTCGCTACCCCAACCACCCCACTTCCCAGTATGACGACTCGCATAGCCACTCCGTAATAGTTAAAGAACAATCATCTAATTACAAATTGATAACCCAGATGAAAATATTATTCAACATACGCTTTATTTATGGTGACTTATCTCACACCAAACCGCACCAGCACTGACACCAGAGATTTACGATCTCCTGCTGCGCTTTATTTTTCCTCAGTATAAAATGCTGCACAAATGTTAAATTAAGGCCTTTAGGATTGTGAAATCGCGAAGAAAAGAAATTACCCGCAGACGCAGTTTGTTATGGCGTGTTCTATGCTTGATAAGAGGTTCTCCACAAAGAGAGAACCACCAACAACGAGGGCGCGCTAATGGCTACGATTGATTCCATGAACAGGGACACCACCCGGTTAAGCGATGGACCCGACTGGACTTTTGAACTGCTGGAAACCTATCTCGCCGAGGTCGATCGGGTGGCGAAGCTGTATCGTCTTGACACCTATCCGCATCAAATCGAGGTGATCACCTCCGAACAGATGATGGACGCCTACTCCAGCGTCGGGATGCCGATCAACTATCCCCACTGGTCGTTCGGCAAAAAATTTATCGAAACCGAGCAGGCATATAAACACGGTCAGCAAGGTCTGGCCTATGAGATAGTCATCAACTCCAACCCTTGTATCGCTTATTTGATGGAGGAGAACACCATTACCATGCAGGCGCTGGTGATGGCGCACGCCTGCTATGGGCACAACTCCTTCTTTAAAAACAACTATTTGTTCCGCAGCTGGACCGATGCCAGCTCAATCATCGACTACCTTATATTCGCGCGTAAATACATTACCGAATGTGAAGAGCGCTACGGCGTCGATGAAGTCGAAAAATTGCTCGACTCCTGCCATGCGCTAATGAACTACGGTGTCGACCGCTACAAACGCCCGCAGAAAATATCGCTGCAGGAGGAGAAGGCGCGACAGAAAAGCCGCGAAGAGTATCTGCAAAGCCAGGTGAACATGCTGTGGCGTACTCTGCCAAAACGGGAAGAGGAAAAAGCCATCGAGGCGAGCCGCCGTTATCCTTCCGAACCGCAAGAGAACCTGCTGTACTTCATGGAGAAGAACGCGCCGCTGCTTGAGTCCTGGCAGCGCGAGATCCTGCGTATCGTGCGTAAGGTCAGCCAGTATTTTTATCCGCAGAAACAGACTCAGGTGATGAACGAGGGTTGGGCGACATTCTGGCACTACACCATCCTCAATCATCTGTATGACGAAGGAAAAGTGACAGAGCGCTTTATGCTGGAGTTTCTGCACAGCCACACCAACGTAGTGTTCCAGCCGCCCTACAACAGCCCGTGGTACAGCGGGATCAACCCCTACGCGCTGGGTTTCGCCATGTTCCAGGATATTAAACGTATCTGCCAGTCGCCAACGGAAGAAGATCGCTACTGGTTCCCGGATATCGCCGGTTCCGATTGGCTGGAGACGCTGCATTTCGCCATGCGCGATTTTAAAGATGAGAGCTTTATCAGCCAGTTCCTGTCGCCGAAGGTGATGCGCGATTTCCGCTTGTTCACCGTACTCGACGACGACCACAATAATTACCTGGAGATTTCCGCCATTCATAATGAGGAAGGCTATCGGGAAATTCGTTCTAAGCTGTCGGCGCAGTATAACCTCAGCAACCTCGAACCGAATATTCAGGTCTGGAACGTTGACCTGCGCGGCGACCGTTCGCTGACGCTGCGCTATGTGCCGCACAACCGCGTGCCGCTGGATAAGAGCCGCCGCGAGGTACTCAAACACGTTCACCGCCTGTGGGGCTTTGACGTGATCCTTGAGCAGCAGAATGCCGACGGCAGCGTTGAGCTGTTGGATCGCACGCCGCCGCGGCAGAACGCGCTGTAAGGCTGAAAAAAATGCCCGGATTTTCCGGGCCTTTTTATAGAGTGAGCCGTACTTAGCGCATATTAATGGCTAAATCGCCGGGCAGCGTTTTTTGCATCCGATGCCAGATCTCGCCGCTGTTGTGGCCATAGGCGCGGACGATTTCGTACACTTTATCGTGCTGACTTTCTTCGCACACTTTCGCCAACTGGTGATAGAAACCCAGCGCCAGGCTACGCGCTTCCGGATTAGCAAAATAGTGACGGCCGATGCGGGTATACAGCCCCTTCATGCCGTTGAGGATCAGACCGTAGATCGGGTTGCCGGAGGCAAACGCCAGACCGCGGAAGATGTTGTAATCCAGCTCGGCGAAAGCGTCGGCATGATCTTCAACTTCACGGGCGGTAGACAGTACCTCCAGCGCTTTGTCCGGGTGCTGGCGGAAGGCGGTACGAATAAAAATCGTCGAGATATTGGTTCGCACCGACAGTAAGTTATCAATCAGTTGCGGCACGCTATCGTGGTCGAGGCGCGCCAGCGTCTCAAGAATATTCAGTCCGGAGGTTTCCCAGAAGTTGTTCACCTTCGTCGGTTTACCGTGCTGGATAGTCAGCCAGCCATCACGGGCCAGACGTTGCAACACTTCGCGCAGAGTTGTTCGGGTCACACCAATCAGTTCAGAAAGTTCACGTTCAGCAGGGAGAATAGATCCAGGCGGGAAACGGTTATTCCAGATACTTTCAATGATGTACTCTTCCGCGAAACCCGCAGGGCTTTGCGCCTTAATGACCATAGTAAGATTTCCATTACACAGCGTTGCAAATTGCACTCATCATACCAGAGCAGTCATACGCCAGATAGCATCTGAAAGTAATTAAAAGGGGATCGCCGTTTCATTTTCAGCTTTTGCTTAACGCCTTCCATTACCTGTCATGCGCCGCGAAGAAAGTTGCTTCCCTTTTTACTCAACTGGTAATCTTGCAATAGTTACGCATAAAATCATGTTGTTTGACGGAAGGACCTCTGTCGTGGAAATGTCTTATGGCCGCGCCCTGTGGCGCAATTTTCTTGGCCAGTCGCCAGACTGGTACAAGCTTCTGCTGATTATCTTCCTGGTGGTTAACCCGCTGGCGTTTTATCTGCAACCGTTTGTTGCCGGTTGGCTGTTAGTGGTGGAGTTTATCTTCACCCTGGCGATGGCGCTCAAATGCTACCCGCTGCTGCCAGGCGGACTGCTGGCGATAGAAGCGGTGCTGATCGGTATGACCAGCCCCGAACATATCCGCGAAGAGATAGCCAATAATCTCGAAGTCCTGCTGTTGCTGATGTTTATGGTGGCCGGGATCTATTTCATGAAGCAGCTATTGCTGTTTATTTTTACCCGTCTGTTGCTGGGGATCCGCAGCAAGATGCTGCTGTCGCTGGCCTTCTGCCTTGCGGCCGCTTTTCTCTCCGCCTTCCTCGACGCGCTCACCGTTGTGGCGGTGGTCATTAGCGTGGCAGTAGGCTTTTACGGCATTTATCATCGCGTCGCCTCCGCGCGGCCTGATGATAACGACATGCTTGATGACAGCCACATCGATCAGCATTACCGCGACGTGCTCGAACAGTTCCGCAGCTTTTTACGCAGCCTGATGATGCACGCCGGCGTCGGTACCGCCCTCGGCGGCGTGATGACCATGGTCGGCGAACCGCAGAACCTGATTATCGCCAAAGCCGCCGGCTGGCACTTCGGTGAGTTCTTCATTCGTATGTCGCCGGTAACCCTGCCGGTTATCGTCTGCGGCCTGATAACCTGCTTGCTGCTGGAAAAATTCCGTCTGTTCGGCTATGGTGAGCCGCTGCCGGTCCCAGTGCGCAAAGTATTGCAGGATTTCGACGACCGTAGCCGCCAGAGCCGCAGCCGCCAGGATCGGATGCGCCTTATCGCTCAAGGGATCATCGGCGTGTGGCTGATTGCCGCCCTCGCCCTGCATCTGGCGGAAGTTGGCCTGATTGGCCTCTCTGTCATCGTGCTGGCGACCACCTTTTCCGGCGTGACCGACGAGCACGCCATCGGTAAAGCCTTTACCGAAGCGCTGCCGTTTACCGCCCTGCTGACGGTGTTTTTCGCCATCGTAGCGGTGATTATCGATCAGCATCTGTTTGCCCCAGTGATTGAGTTCGTCCTGCAGGCTTCGCCTCACGCTCAGCTATCGCTGTTCTATCTGTTTAACGGCCTGCTGTCGTCCATCTCCGATAACGTCTTTGTCGGTACGGTCTATATCAACGAAGCAAAAGCGGCGCTGGAGCATGGCGTTATCAGCCTGCAGCAGTTTGAAATGCTGGCGGTCGCCATTAATACCGGTACTAACCTGCCTTCCGTCGCCACCCCCAATGGCCAGGCCGCGTTTCTGTTCCTGTTGACCTCGGCGCTGGCGCCGCTGATCCGCCTCTCTTATGGCAGAATGGTGTGGATGGCGCTGCCTTATACCATCGTGCTCACGCTGGTCGGCCTGCTGTGCGTCGAAACGCTGCTAATGCCGGCCACCCAGTGGATGCTCAGCCACGGCTGGTTGACCACGCCGACACTACCGTAATTGCGCAGCCGTTACCCGGGTCCGCCCGGGTAACGAATATTCATTTACGTAATATTTTCCGACTAGCGGATGGCGTCGCGGTAGTTTTCGTTTACACTGCCATGATTTAGCATGTTCCAGGGAAATGATTATGTTGCAATACTTAAACCAGTGCTCACGGGGACGCGGCGCCTGGCTCTTGATGGCGTTAACCGCTTTTATACTTGAATTAGTGGCGCTGTGGTTCCAGCACGTGATGCTGCTGCAGCCCTGCGTGTTGTGTATTTATGAACGCTGCGCTCTGTTTGGCATTATGGGCGCTGGTCTGGTGGGCGCTATCGCGCCGAAAACCCCGTTGCGCTACGTCGCGCTGCTGATCTGGCTGTACAGCGCCCTGCGCGGTTTGCAGTTAGCCTGGGAACACACCATGATTCAGCTGCACCCTTCTCCGTTCCAGACCTGCGATTTCGCCGCGCGTTTCCCGACGTGGCTGCCGCTGGATAAATGGCTGCCGCAGGTATTCGTCGCCACCGGCGATTGTTCCGTGCGCCAGTGGGAATTCCTGACGCTGGAGATGCCGCAGTGGCTGGTAGGCATCTTTGCCGCTTATCTGGTCATCGGTCTGCTGGTGCTGATCGCTCAGCCATTTAAGGCTAAAAAACGCGATCTGTTCGGCCGTTAAGTTATCCTGCCAGATAGTAAACGCTCCTTCGGGGGCGTTTTTTATGCCTGTAAGTTGACGACGCCCCTTTAAAGATGCATATTAAATACACCTTATATACATCCACTGAGGAGCTCACCATGTCTCACCTGCGTATCCCGGCTAACTGGAAAGTTAAACGCTCCACTCCGTTCTTCACTAAGGAAAATGTTCCGGCGGCGCTGCTCACCCATCACAATACTGCCGCTAACGTTTTCGGTCAGCTGTGCGTCATGGAAGGAACGGTAACTTACTACGGTTTTCATGACGAGCAGGCTACCGAGCCGGAGGTGAAGGTCGTCATTAACGCCGGGCAGTTCGCCACCAGCCCACCGCAGTATTGGCACCGTATCGAGCTCAGCGATGATGCCCAGTTCAATATTAACTTCTGGGTTGAGGATGAAAGCCACGGCGAAGACGGCCTGTTCCACGCAAAGAAAAGCTAATCCCCTGATGCGCAAGCGGTTGATCATCGACGTCCGGATGTTTAAAGTCGTTACCCGAAAGGCTCGTCTTGTTTGAGTCTGAAATGGGATAAGTCACCATGAGCATAGTCTGGTATATGACGCTAATCTGCATTGTCGTCGCGTATTTAATGATGAGTTTCCTGCCCATCTGATCGCCGCAAGCAGTCACCGCGCCGGGGTGACCTGGCAGCTCGTCAACGCCCTCTCAGCCCGGCCACCGCGCCGGGTCTATTTTTTTCTACATCTGCTTTACAAATATTCCTAAAGTTCCCCGCCCCCGCGCCGATGATGAAATGCCAAACACACCTGGTGATGATGACTTAAATGTGGGGTTTCCGATGAGTAGAAACGGCTGGCGTTCGCTTAGTGTTGTTATTTTTCCATGCGCTTTATTGTGGGCGGGGATTATCTGGCTGGCATTGAGAATGATGGGATATTAATGCGAACAAAGAACCGGGCCGCGCAGGCAGGGAATGCCCGGTTCTAATATTTTGATGAGTTTACTGAGCCCAATCCGGTTTATTTAAAATATGGTCCTGCCAGTCGACGACGGTGGACTCTTTTACCGCAATATGGCGCACGGAAATACGTTCGCCGTGCATCGCCACTTTTGAGCCGGTCAGCAGCGGGTGCCAGTGCGGCAGCGCTTTACCTTCCGCCAGCAGGCGATAGGCGCAGGTGTGCGGCAGCCATTCGAAGGTCGGCAGATTATCACGCGTGAGTTTGATGCAGTCCGGTTCGTACTCGAAGCGACGCTCGTAGTTACGGCACTGGCAGGTTTTGATGTTGAGCTGACGGCAGGCGACGTTGGTAAAGTAAATCTCGTCGGTATCTTCATCCATTAGCTTATGCAGGCAGCACTGTCCGCAGCCGTCGCACAGTGATTCCCACTCCGCGTCGGTCATTTCATCCAGTGTTTTTTGTTGCCAGAAAGGTTGTTCGCTCATTGGGATGTCCGTCATTACAATTCAGGATGCACCTTATAACCAGTCTGGCACGCCGATGCAAGTTTTGCCGCCCCAAAAGGCGGCAAGCGGACGTTACAGCACGCGGGTGGACAACGTCAAACCATTGAAGCCGACTTCCAGCTCATCGCCGCTGGCGAGCGGCCCGACCCCCTCCGGGGTCCCGGTCAGAATGATATCGCCCGCTTTCAGTGTAAAGAAGCGCGACATATAGGCAATGAGCGGTACGATCTTATGAATCATATCCGCAGTCGTCCCCTGCTGGCGAACTTCACCATTAATCTTCAGGCTTAGCGGCATATTTTGCGGATCGCCGTTGAACTCGGCGGCAGGAATAAAACCGGAGATTGGACAGGCGTTATCGAACCCCTTAGCTTTCTCCCACGGTTGCCCGGCCTTTTTCATCTTGCCCTGAATATCACGCAGGGTGAGATCCAGCGCCACGCCATAACCAGCAATCGCCTTACGCACGTGGTCTTCGCTGGCCTGGCGCAAGGTGCTGCCGATCAGCACCGCCAGTTCAACCTCATGATGCACCGAGCCCAATCCTTCAGGCAGTACCAACGGCTGGCGGATATCGCATAGCGCCGTTTCAGGTTTAATAAACAGCACCGGTTCTTCCGGCATCGCGCTGCCCATCTCCTTAATATGTTTTGCGTAATTACTGCCAACGCAAACCACTTTGCTCACCGGATAATCCAGTAACTCACCCTGCCAGTTATGATGTTGGTACATTATTTTCCCTCAATGGGTTAATCGGATTTATTCCCCTGTTCCGCGAGGTGTTTCTTAAGTAGATTCTCAGGAGGGGGAGGAAGTTGGAGGTAATAGCCCTGATCGACGAGCGCTTGTTTTACTTTTTCGAGGTCAGCGTTAGCCAGCGTCTTGCGCCCGTCGAGCGGCAGCAGCATGGTCATCTGCGGGGTGCCGAAGCTTGCCATCAGTTCCGGCGGGACGCGCGAGAAATCGTCCTTTTTTTCGACATATAAATAGGTTTGTTCACGTTTAGTACTTCGATAGATCACACAAAACATAGTTTTACTCGGAATTAGACCCGTGGTCACTTGCCTCAATATATGAGTGACTATAACATGCCTTTTAGTCTTCGGAATATCACCGCACTTCGGCGGATGATAAACAGCAAATTGAGTAAGGCCAGGATGTCAAATACGCCAATCGAACTTAAGGGCAGTAGCTTCACCTTATCTGTCGTTCATTTGCACGATGCAAATCCCGAGGTTATTCGTCAGGCGTTAGAAGACAAAATCGCCCAGGCTCCCGCTTTTTTACGTCATGCACCGGTCGTGGTCAACATCAGCAGTATTGAAGAGAGCGTCGACTGGCGCCCGATGCATGAAGCTATCGTCGCCACCGGTTTACGCATCATGGGGGTGAGCGGTTGTAAAATTTCCCGCCTGAAAACGGAAATCGACCGCGCCGGGATCCCGCTACTGACGGAAGGAAAAGAGAAAATCGTTCGTCAGGCGCCGCCGCCGGAACCCGTTGAACCGCCACCAGTTGCTACGCCGATCACAAAAACGCGTTTGATTGATCTGCCGGTACGTTCCGGTCAGCGCATTTATGCGCCACACTGTGATCTAATTGTTACAAACCATGTGAGTGCCGGAGCGGAACTTATCGCTGATGGTAACATCCATGTGTATGGCATGATGCGGGGACGTGCGCTGGCTGGCGCAAGCGGCGACAGAGATGCCCAAATATTTTGTACTAACCTCTCGGCGGAACTGGTGTCCATCGCAGGGGAATATTGGCTGAGCGATAACATCCCAGCTGAATTTTATGGCAAAGCGGCGCGCCTGCGTTTAGGCGACGGCGCTTTGACAATTCAACCGTTCAATTAATCCCTTTTTAACAAGGAATTTCTATGGCACGCATTATTGTTGTGACTTCGGGTAAAGGGGGCGTTGGTAAGACCACCTCCAGCGCGGCCATCGCTACTGGTTTGGCCCAGAAGGGAAAGAAAACTGTCGTTATCGACTTCGATATCGGCCTGCGTAACCTCGACCTGATTATGGGATGCGAGCGTCGGGTGGTTTATGACTTCGTCAACGTTATCCAGGGCGATGCCACTCTCAATCAGGCGCTAATCAAAGATAAGCGTACTGAAAATCTCTATATCCTTCCGGCTTCTCAGACCCGTGATAAAGACGCGCTGACCCGCGAAGGCGTAGATAAAGTTCTGGAAGAACTGAAAAAGATGGACTTCGATTTTATTGTCTGCGACTCCCCGGCAGGCATCGAAACCGGCGCGCTAATGGCGCTGTACTTCGCTGACGAAGCCATCATCACCACTAACCCGGAAGTCTCCTCCGTACGCGACTCCGACCGTATCCTTGGCATTCTGGCCTCCAAATCCCGTCGCGCGGAAAATGGCGACGAGCCGATTAAAGAGCACCTGCTGCTGACGCGCTACAATCCAGGCCGCGTGAACAAAGGCGACATGCTGAGCATGGAAGACGTGCTGGAAATTCTGCGCATCAACCTGGTGGGCGTGATTCCGGAAGATCAGTCTGTTCTGCGCGCATCGAACCAGGGCGAGCCGGTGATTCTGGATACCGTTTCAGATGCGGGTAAAGCCTATGCGGATACAGTGGATCGTCTGCTCGGAGAAGAACGTCCTTTCCGCTTCATCGAAGAAGAGAAGAAAGGTTTCCTCAAACGCCTGTTCGGAGGATAAATTATGGCATTACTCGACTTTTTTCTCTCGCGAAAAAAGAACACGGCTAACATTGCGAAAGAACGCCTGCAAATCATCGTCGCGGAGCGCCGCCGCGGCGACGCGGAACCGCATTACCTGCCGCAGCTGCGCAAAGATATCCTGGAGGTCATCTGTAAATACGTGCAGATAGACCCTGAGATGGTCAGCGTTCAGCTGGAACAGCGTGATGGTGATATTTCGATTCTCGAGCTGAACGTGACCCTGCCAGAAGCTGAAGAGTCGAAACCCTGACCTTGTTGTCGCATTAACGGCATCTCGCCGTAGTATTAAAAAAACCGGTCACGCAACGTGCGGCCGGTTTTTTTATGGCCTGAAGGGCGCTCAGGATTAGCGCGGGTAGTTGTTAAGCAGCGCGTTCAGACGCTCGGCCATCAATTCACCGCGCCAGCCGGAAACCAGCTCCGGCTCGCCGTTTTTGGTTTTCTGCTGCCAGTGCCAGTTCAGCAGTTGGTTGATCTGGCGGCGAGACGCCAGTAGTTCGGCGCTCACGCCCTTCTCGGCGCTCACTTCCTGTACCAGCGCTTTAATATCTTTAAAGGCTTTGCGGTATCCCGGCATATCGATCAGGTTTTGCAATGGCTCAGGCAGCGCAGATTCCGGCAAGGCCTGCGCTTTCTCAACCAGGCTAATCAACGTTTTGCCGTGGAAGCGAATTTCGCTACCGGATAAACCCAGACTATCAAGCTCACCGAGGCTGGTCGGCATATAGCGCGCCACGCTCCACAGATGCTCTTCGCGTACCACAAAGTTCACCGCCAGGTTACGCTCGCGCGCTTTGCGCAGACGCCACTCCGCCAGCAACTGCAGGCAGCCCAGCTGACGTGTACGCAGTTGCCAGGCATTGCCGATTTCCCGCCACGCCTCCGCCGGGTCAAGGACTTCCTGACGGCGCTGCTGCATCAGGTGGCACTCGTTCAACGCTGCCGGCAGCCAGCCCGCATGGTCGGTTTCCGCCATTAATTTGCTGGCGATCGGCAACAGATACCAGACATCGGCGGCCGCGTATTCGCACTGACGCTCGGTCAACGGTCGGGCCAGCCAATCGGTACGCGATTCGCTTTTGTCCAGCGCGACGCCGGAATACTCTTCAACCATTGAAGCAAAGCCCCACGACATCGGGCGCCCGCAGAAAGCGGCCAGAATCTGGGTGTCGATCAGCGGCTGCGGCATCAGGTTGAATGCGTTGAGGAAGACTTCTAAATCTTCGCTGCCCGCATGCAGATATTTGGTGACATTTTGGTTAAGCAGCAGCTCGCGCATCGGCGCCCAGTCGTTGATGGTCAACGGATCGATCAGAGAAACCTGTTTGCCGTCGAACAGCTGCAGCAAACCAAGCTGCGGATAGTAGGTGCGGGTGCGAACAAACTCGGTATCCAGCGCAACCGCGGGCGCCGAACTTGCCGCTTCACAGATAGCGCGCAGGCCATCGTCGGTGGTGATCATCTGATAGTTCAAATCATACTCTCTTAACTTGCGCCCATAAAAAACGCCGGCTTAGCCGGCGCAGGGCGACTCACTCGTTGCTTAGCCTTTATTGTCTACTTTAGCACGGGCTTCGTCACGCAGTTCTCGTCGTAAAATTTTGCCGACGTTGGATTTCGGCAGTTCATCACGAAACTCCACCAGCTTCGGCACTTTGTAGCCGGTCAAATGGCGACGACAGAAAGTAATCAGCGCTTCTTCGGTTAACGCGGCATCTTTCTTCACCACAAAGATCTTCACCGCTTCACCGCTGCTGCCGGAGGGTACGCCGACGGCTGCCACTTCCTGTACGCCGGAGTGCTGCATCACAACATCTTCGATTTCATTCGGATAGACGTTAAAACCGGAAACCAGAATCATATCTTTTTTACGATCGACGATCCGCAGGAAGCCTTCATCATCCATCACCGCGATATCGCCGGTATGCAGCCAGCCATCTTTAATGATTTCATCGGTGGCATCCGGACGCTGCCAGTAGCCCAGCATCACCTGCGGCCCTTTGATGCAAAGCTCGCCCGGCTCACCCGGCGCGACTTCATTATCATCATCATCGACCAGCTTGGCTTCGGTCGATGGCACCGGCAGGCCGATGCTGCCGCTGTGGTAGTCGATATCATGCGGGTTGACGCTCACCAGCGGCGAGCACTCCGTCAGGCCGTAGCCCTCCAGCAGATACTGACCCGTCAGTTTCACCCAGCGCTCCGCTACCACCTGCTGCACCGGCATGCCGCCGCCGGCGGAAAGATGCAGCGAAGAGAAATCAAGCTGCTGGAATTCTTTATTGTTCAATAGCGCGTTAAACAAGGTATTCACCCCGGTCATCGCGGTGAAGGGATATTTTGCCAGCTCTTTTACCAGACCCGGAATATCGCGCGGATTGGTAATCAGCAGGTTCTGCCCGCCAAGTTCGATAAACAGCAGGCAGTTCATGGTCAAAGCGAAGATGTGATAGAGCGGCAGCGCGGTCACCACCAGCTCTTTACCACGGTGCAGTAGCGGACCGTAGGTCGCATTCACCTGTTCGAGGTTAGCCAGCATATTGCGGTGGGTCAGCATCGCCCCTTTCGCCACGCCGGTGGTACCGCCGGTGTACTGCAGGAAAGCCAGATCGTCCGCGACGATTTCCGGCTTCACGTACTGCATACGGTAGCCATGCTGCAGGGCGCTACGAAATGAGATGGCGTCCGGTAGATGATATTTCGGCACCAGCCGCTTAATGTACTTCACCACAAAGTTGACTAACGTCCCTTTGGCGGTGGAGAGCTGGTCGCCCATCCGCGTCAGGATGACGTGTTTTACCTGGGTTTTATCAACGACTTTCTCCAGGGTATGTGCGAAGTTGGAAACGATCACAATCGCCGCCGCGCCGCTGTCATTGAGCTGGTGCTCCAGTTCGCGCGGGGTATACAGCGGGTTAACGTTGACGGCAATCATTCCGGCACGCAGGATCCCAAACAGCGCCACCGGGTATTGCAGCAGGTTAGGCATCATCAGCGCGACGCGATCGCCCTTCTGTAGCCCTAAACCTTGCTGGAGATAAGCGGCGAAAGCGCGGCTGCGCTCTTCCAGCTTGCGGTAGGTCATCACCTCGCCCATGTTGATAAATGCCGGCTGATCGGCATAACGGGTGGTGGCGTGTTCAAACAATTCAACCAGGGATTGATAGCGGTCAGGATTTATCTCCGCCGGAACATCGGCGGGATAACGGTTTAGCCAAACCTTTTTCACTGCTTCACCTCTGAAATAGTTATTCGTCGTCATCACAGCCCCTGATCAACAAACATTTTGTTAACATTATATTAACTCAGCGTACCAGTTTATTAATTAGGCGTTTTTCAGGTTGCGAAGCGCGTCACTATTTATTTTTCTTATGAGACTAAAAAACACGAAACAGCGGGCTAGCCGCTGTTTCTATTCCATTATAAAAACAACAAAATCATTCCGTTACGACATTTCTGACCTCGGCAGGGCCCGGGTTATACCAACCCCAACCGCCGTATCCGTAGCCCCAGGGGCGAGGGCCGAGCATCCACGGATCGATGGGCTGTGGCGGCATCACCACCTGCTGCACTACGTTCCAGCGCTTATAGCCGGTGGCGTTCATCAACATGAATTTATACGGCGTTGCGCCAACTTTACCGTCGACAACGCCGCTAATCGGCCCAACCACGGTGACCAACTGGCCACGGAAATCGACCGGGTCGAGGAAACCGCTCACGTCGGCGAGGATACGGCCGCGAGATGGTTCGCCCAGTTCCGGTCGCGCGCCGCTATCCAGCGGTACGGTGGCAATCTCTAAGCGGGTTTTCCCCTGCTGATTCTGCACGTTGACGACCTTACCGCCAAAACGCGCTTCCTGGCCGATATACAGCTGCGGCGCGTTCATCACCCGCACTAAATCCTGCTGCGGCGTAGGGCTGGTGCCTTTAATAGCATCCGGTACCGATACGCAGCCGCTTAGCGCAACGACAACCGCCGCGGCTAACAGCCAACGAACGCCCTGTTTTTGACCCGCCATAATGCGACTCCTTCTCTCAGTCTTCTCTCTACTGAGATTCACTCGCGGCCAGGAAGTTTCTTCCATGCCACTTCGTTTCGCAAATAAACAGGTTCCGCATGCTCAACGGCCACGGTTTTTCCCGCCGCCAGCAGCTGAATGGCCAGCGGCAGCATATCTTCTGCCGCCGGCAGTTCGATCTCGCCGCTGCTTAAAATCAGCCCGCTCTCTTTCGCCAAATCCGGCCACGCCTGCCAGCCGGTGCCGACGGTAGCCCATTCGCCGGAAAGCCGCGCCAGGCGGTCGGCAACCGCAGCCGGTTTGAGGACCGCTTCTGTTTCTTCACCGTGCCAGACGCCATCTTCGTCGCGCTGATACTCGGCCCAGTAGACCTCGCCCATACGCGCGTCAATGGCCGCCAGCACCCGAGTAGCGCCGGTTTTGCGCCACGCGCCCTGGGCCATCGTCGCCAGCGTAGAGACGCCGATCATTGGCAACTCAGCGCCCAGCGCCAGTCCTTGCGCAATACCGATACCAATACGTACGCCGGTAAAGCTGCCCGGTCCGCGGCCAAAGGCCAGCGCGTCAAGTTCATTCAGCGTAGTGCCGCTTTCAGTGAGGACCTCCTGCACCAGAGGCAGGATACGTTTGGTGTGTTCGCGAGGACAAATTTCAAAATGGGCGCTCTGGGCGCCATCATTCCACAGCGCCGCGGAGCACGCCTCCGTGGCGGTATCGATAGCCAAAATTCGCATGGGTGGTCACGCTCTCGTTACATATTCCAGGCTTTAGGGCGGTAAATTCATCGACTGACGGACTCACCGCCGCCGCACCGCCCGAAATCCATTGGGGATAGCTGATTTACAAAATGGCGCGCAGCTTACCACATTTTGCGACGGATTACCTTGCCGGCGGTACAGCGAGAAAGCGCACTGCCCGGCGGATATCGCGGGTACGCGGCGCGGGTGGCAGGCTGGCCAGGAACACGGCGCCGTAAGGGCGCATCACCAGCCGGTTATCACAGATAACCAGAACGCCGCGATCGTCAATATCACGGATCAGGCGCCCGACGCCCTGTTTGAGGGTAATGACGGCATCCGGCAACTGCACTTCATCGAACGGGTCGCCGCCGCGCAGTCGACAGTCTTCCATTCGCGCTTTGAGCAGCGGATCGTCCGGTGAGGTAAAGGGCAGCTTATCGATAATCACCAGCGACAGCGCGTCGCCGCGCACGTCGACCCCTTCCCAGAAGCTACTGGTCGCCACTAATAGGGCATTGCCGGCACTAACAAACTGCTGCAGCAGTTGACCTTTACTGGTCTCCCCTTGCAGCAGTACCGGCAGCGTCATGGTAGCGCGGAACTGCTCCGCCAGGTCGCGCATCATGGCGTGCGAGGTACACAGCATAAAACAACGACCGTCATTGGCCTCGATCAACGGTTTCAGCATGGCCGCCAGATGGCGCGCCGCGCCGGGCTGGTTCGGCAGCGGTAAATTGCGCGGTACGCAGAGCAGCGCCTGATGTTGATAATCAAACGGGCTTGGCAGCAACAGCGTCTGTGCGTCATCGATGCCGAGGCGGGCGGTAAAGTGGTGGAGATCGTCATTAACCGACAGCGTCGCCGAGGTAAAGATCCAGCTTCCTGACTTTTGCGCCATCACCTCTTTAAACTTCTCCGCGACGGTCAACGGCGTCAGGGCGAGGGTAAAATGCCGCGAGGTGCATTCATACCAGTAGCTATATCCCGGCTGATTAATCTCTTTAAGCCGCTTCAGGCGGCCACGGTAGAGCGTCGCGCGCTCAAAGGCGGCGTCGAGCAGCGCCGAGCGGCCAAGCGAGAGTTTGGCGACGTCATAACACAGTTCAAGCGCGTCATCGAGCAGCAGCAGCGCGCGCTGAATGTGGCTATCCGCCAGCAGTTCGCGCAGATTGCCGCGATAGCCCGGATCGCCCAACTGCAGACGGAAATCCTGCGCGCTTTGCGCCAGACGATCGGCGCATTTTTGCAGCTGTTGGGTATCTTTTAGTTCAGTACGATAGGCAATGGTGATGTCTTTGGCCAAATCCAGTAGCTGGCGGCTGGAGAGCGACTGGCCAAAATACTGGCTGGCGATATCCGGCAGCTGATGGGCTTCATCGAAGATCATCACTTCCGCTTCGGGGATCAGTTCGGCAAAGCCGCTCTCTTTCACCACCATATCGGCAAGGAACAGGTGATGGTTGACCACCACCACATCAGCATCCATCGCCTTCTTACGCGCTTTCACCACAAAGCAATCTTTATATAACGGGCAGTCGCTGCCGAGACAGTTATCGTTAGTGCTGGTCACCAGCGGCCAGGCCTGAGAATCTTCGGCGACGCTGGCGCAGGTGCTGATATCGCCATCCTGCGTCTGATTAGACCAGGAGCGCAGAAGAATTACGTCACTTAACGTTTGTACCGGCAGATCGCCGCCCGCCAGCGCCTGCTGTTCAAGGCGTTCAAGGCACAGGTAGTTTGAGCGCCCCTTTAATAGCGCCAGTTTACCGGTGAATTTAAGTGCCTTGGCGACGGTCGGCAGGTCGCGGCTGTAGAGCTGATCCTGCAGCGCTTTCGAACCCGTGGAGATGATCACCTTTTTCTTCGCGCGCAGCGCGGGCGCCAGATAGGCGTAGGTTTTACCGGTGCCAGTCCCTGCTTCCACCACCAGCGGCCGGGAGGCGTCAATGGCTTCACTCACCGCTATCGCCATCTGGCGCTGCGGTTCGCGCGGCTTAAAGCCCGGTATCGCCATGGCCAGCTGGCCGTCTGCTGCAAAATCGTCGATCACGTTGCCCCCTGGTTATTTGGACAGTGATTATGTCAGGGAGGACGGCGTTTCGCCAGCCCGGGTAGTGACGCGGGCGGAACATTGTGGCAGTCTTGCCGCAGCCAAATGGATAGAACAAAGAGGAAAGATAAATGACAATTACGCGTATTGATGCCGAAACCCGCTGGTCTGATGTGGTGATTCACAACCAGACCATCTACTACACCGGGGTGCCGGAAAACCTCGACGCCGACGCGTTTGAGCAGACTGCCAACACCCTGGCGCAAATTGACGCGGTGCTGGAAAAACAGGGCAGCAATAAGTCACGTATTCTTGATGCCACCATTTTCCTCGCCAATAAAGATGATTTTGCGGCGATGAATAAAGCCTGGGACGCCTGGGTAGTCGCCGGTCACGCGCCGGTGCGCTGCACCGTACAGGCGACCCTGATGAAGCCGCAATATAAAGTTGAGATTAAAATCATCGCCGCGGCGTAATTACTCGTCTTCGTCGTCATCTTCGAAGCGCGCTACGATCCGGTCGCCGGTGTGCGTGGCGCGCAGTTCATCGGCCACCAGGGCGATTGCCTGGCCGCTGCTCATTCCCTGCGCCATCAATTCCTGAATACGTTCGACCGCTTTTTGCTGTTGCTCATGGCTCAGCGAAGGTAAACCTGCAAACATCACTCACTCCTGCTACATTGTGGGGCGTAATTATTTCACGCCGTCCGCCATTTCGCCAGTGGGCGGCAGATTAGGATCGAGGTTAATGTTGTCCCCCGCTATTATCACCCTGCCCTGGCGCCCGGATGCCGCCGAACGCTATTTCGCGCCGTTAAGCGCCACGCCGTGGGCGATGCTGCTGCACTCCGGCTTCGCCGACCATCCGTATAGCCGTTTCGATATTATCGTCGCCGAACCGCGCGCGACGTTGGTTACCCGCGGCGAGCGAACCTGGGTCAACGACGGTGAAGGCAAATTTGTCTCACAGGACGATCCGCTGCAGCTGCTGCAACAGCAGTTGGATCGCTGTCAGTTAACCCCGCAGGCCGATGATAACCTGCCGTTTCTCGGCGGCGCGCTGGGGCTATTCGGCTACGATCTTGGCCGCCGCTTTGAACGTCTTCCGACGCAAGCGCAGGCTGATATTGCCCTGCCGGAGATGGCGGTAGGCATTTATGACTGGGCGCTGATCGTCGATCATCAACGCCAGCAGGTGTCGCTGCTGAGCTATGACGATCCGCAACGGCGCCTGCAGTGGCTGGAATCGCAAACATGCCAGCCGGCTGAACCTTTCTCCCTGACCTCCTGCTGGCAGTCGAATATGAGCCGCCAGCAGTACGGCGAAAAATTCCGCCAGGTACAGGCGTACCTGCGCAGCGGCGACTGTTATCAGGTCAACCTGGCGCAGCGTTTTCAGGCCCGCTACCGCGGCGATGAATGGCAGGCATTTCGTAAGCTTAATGCCGCCAACCGCGCGCCGTTCAGCGCCTTCATTCGCCTGCCGGAAGGGGCGATTTTAAGCCTGTCTCCGGAGCGTTTTATTCAACTGCATCAGGGTGACATCCAGACGCGCCCCATTAAAGGCACGCTGCCGCGACTCGATTCCCCGCAGGAAGACGCACGCCAGGCGGCAACGCTTGCCCACTCGCCGAAAGACCGCGCCGAAAATTTAATGATTGTCGATCTGATGCGCAATGATATCGGCCGCGTCGCCGTGCCGGGCAGCGTTCGCGTACCGGAACTGTTTGTGGTCGAACCGTTCCCGGCGGTGCATCACCTGGTGAGCACTATCACCGCACGATTGCCTGCTACGCTTGATGCCAGCGATCTGCTACGCGCGGCCTTCCCTGGCGGCTCCATTACCGGAGCGCCGAAAGTTCGCGCCATGGAGATTATCGATGAACTGGAACCGCAGCGACGCAACGCATGGTGCGGCAGCATTGGTTATCTCAGCCTGTGCGGCAATATGGATACCAGCATTACTATTCGTACGATCACCGCCTGGCAGGGCCAACTGTACTGCTCAGCGGGCGGCGGTATCGTGGCGGACAGCGAAGAAGCCGCGGAATATCAGGAAACTTTTGATAAAGTTAACCGTATCCTGCATCAACTGGAGAGCTAGAACATGGCGGCTAACGCCCTCGATCTGGACGACTTTCTATCCCGTTTTCAACTGCTGCGCCCACAGCCCTCGCCGCAGTCGCTGAACCAGCGCCAGGCGGCGGTACTGGTGCCGATTGTCCGTCGGCCGCAGCCGGGACTGTTGCTGACCCAGCGTTCGCCGCTGCTGCGCAAGCACGCGGGCCAGGTCGCCTTCCCCGGTGGCGCAGTAGATAACACCGACGCTACATTGATTGCCGCCGCGCTGCGCGAGGCGCAGGAAGAAGTGGCGATCCCGCCGGAAGCCGTTGAAGTGATCGGCGTGCTGCCGCCTGTCGACAGCGTCACCGGCTTTCAGGTGACGCCGGTTGTTGGCATAATCCCCCCGGACCTGCACTATCATGCCAGTCAGGACGAGGTGTCTGCGGTGTTTGAAATGCCGCTGGAAGAGGCGTTGCGCCTGGGTCGTTACCACCCGCTGGACATCCATCGGCGCGGTAATTCACATCGCGTCTGGCTATCGTGGTACCAACATTATTTTGTCTGGGGAATGACCGCCGGCATTATTCGCGAGCTGGCGCTGCAAATCGGCACTCGCCCTTAGCTATAATAAGTAATGAGAAGGCGCTCTCACTATTAGTAAAACCAAGGTTATCCATTAGTTTAATTCATGTGAATAGTTAAGCTGACAACCCGGTTCCCTCTTACACTATGCGCAGTTATTACATCGTTACCGCAACCGCGGTAACCCTGTCAGGAGTGTTATCGTGATTAGTATATTCGACATGTTCAAGGTGGGGATTGGTCCCTCATCTTCCCATACTGTAGGGCCGATGAAGGCCGGTAAACAGTTCGTCGATGACCTGGTCGAAAAGGGATTGCTTAATGAAGTGACGCGCGTCGCCGTTGACGTCTATGGGTCGCTTTCATTAACCGGCAAAGGCCACCACACGGACATCGCCATTATCATGGGACTGGCGGGCAATCTGCCTGCGACGGTCGATATTGACGCGATCCCGGCATTTATCCGCGACGTAGAAACCCGCGGCCGTCTGCTGCTGGCAAACGGGCAACACGAAGTCGACTTCCCGGCGGATGACGGCATGCGTTTTCGTAGCGACAACCTGCCGCTGCACGAAAACGGCATGACTATCCATGCGTGGGCCGGCGAGAAAGAAATCTACAGCAAGACTTACTATTCAATCGGCGGCGGTTTTATCGTCGACGAAGAGCATTTCGGCAAAGAAGACGCGAGCGAACTGCAGGTTCCGTATCCGTTTAAATCGGCACAGGAAATGCTGGGCTACTGCAAAGAAACCGGTCTGTCGCTCTCCGGCATGGTGATGCAAAACGAACTGGCGCTGCACAGCAAGCAAGAGATCGAGGCCTATTTTGAAAACGTCTGGCAAACCATGCGCGCCTGTATCGATCGCGGCATGAACACCGAAGGTGTGCTGCCGGGGCCGCTACGCGTGCCGCGTCGCGCTTCGGCGCTGCGTCGTCTGCTGGTCGCCAGCGATAAGCTGTCTAACGACCCGATGAATGTTGTCGACTGGGTGAACATGTTCGCGCTGGCGGTCAACGAAGAGAACGCCGCCGGCGGCCGCGTTGTTACCGCTCCGACCAACGGCGCCTGTGGTATCGTTCCGGCAGTGCTCGCCTACTACGATCACTTTATCGAGTCCGTCAGCCCGGATATCTATATTCGCTACTTTATGGCGTCCGGCGCGATTGGCGCGCTGTACAAGATGAACGCGTCCATTTCCGGCGCGGAAGTCGGCTGTCAGGGCGAAGTCGGCGTCGCCTGTTCAATGGCAGCGGCGGGCCTGGCTGAACTGCTTGGCGCCAGCCCGGAGCAGGTTTGCGTGGCGGCGGAAATCGGCATGGAACATAACCTCGGCCTGACCTGCGACCCGGTCGCCGGCCAGGTTCAGGTGCCGTGCATCGAGCGAAACGCTATCGCCTCCGTGAAGGCGATTAATGCCGCGCGTATGGCAATGCGCCGCACCAGCGAACCGCGCGTCTCTCTCGATAAAGTTATCGAGACCATGTACGAAACGGGTAAAGACATGAACGCCAAATATCGCGAAACCTCTCGCGGCGGCCTGGCGATCAAAGTCCAGTGTGACTAAAACACGTCTGTGAAATGCGCCCTTTCCGGGCGCATTTTTCTTTTTCTCCCACCAACTTATCTTACCCACTACACTTGCTTTAAGCCGGCTGTTACTCTTATTCCTCTATTTAGCCGACAGGGCGCCTCGCATGCAAAATGCACAGAAGGTCATTTCGACATACCGCCGCAAGCGCATTCTGGTGTGCCTGGCCGTTGCATTTCTGACGCTTGCCGTCACCCTGACAATCCGATTTATTTCACAGCGTAGCCAAAATCAACAGCGCATCCAGACGGTGACCCGCAATATGGTGATCGCGATGGACAATATCCTGCAGCCGCTGGCGGCAAAACACGCTACCCTGCTGAGTATGGTGGGCAAACCCTGTCAGGATGTGCATCTTGAGCTGCGTAAAACCGCGGCCACACTGCAGACCGTACGCTCAATCATCCTTGTTCAATCCGGGATGGCCTACTGCTCCAGCATTTTTGGCCCGCGCCATGTGGCCATTCATCAGCTGCAGCCAACGTTGCCGGCAGTCAACCCGCTGTTGGCCTTTTCAACCGATAACTCGCTGCTCAAAGGCACACCGGTACTGATTCAGTGGTATCCCTCCTCCGTAAGCGGCGCCGACGGCGCGTTGTTAATTATCAATATTGAGCTGCTTGGCGAATTGATTCTCAAAGAAAAATCATCGTTGATAAGCGACATCAGCCTCACGGTAGGCAACAAGAGTTTTCTCAGCGATGTTGGCGTCGTTGCAAGCGATCGGTTGCCGGGTCTGCCGATAATTTACCGGCAAAGCTCCAGCCAGTTTCCCTTTACCATCAACATCAGCGGCCCGGGAGCCTCCGCGGTAGCCTTAGAAGAGCTGCCCGCCGAATTACCGCTGGCGCTGATGTTCAGCCTGTTGATGACCGGTATCGCCTGGTTGACAACCGCAGGACGAATGACTTTCTCGCGCGAAATAACCCTGGGTATCGCCGCCCACGAGTTCGAGGTATGGTGCCAGCCGCTGCAGGATTTACGTACTCAGGAGTGTTGTGGCGTGGAAATTTTGCTGCGCTGGAACAATCCGCGCCGCGGAAATATCTCGCCGGATGTTTTTATCCCGATTGCTGAAGGCTACAACCTGATAGTCCCCCTGACCCGCTACGTCATCGCTGAAACCGCCCGCCGGCTGCATTATTTCCCGCAGGATGCCAATTTTCATATTGGTATTAACGTGGCGGCGCGTCATTTCAGCAACGGCGAGCTGCTGCGCGATCTGCACACCTATTGGTTCAGCGCTAATCCGGTACAGCAGCTGGTGGTCGAGCTGACCGAACGTGATGTCCTGCGTGAAGGCGATCATCACATGGCGGAGCACCTGCATTTTAAAGGCGTCCAGCTGGCCATTGATGACTTTGGCACCGGTAATAGTTCGCTATCCTGGCTGGAAAAACTTCGCCCGGATGTACTGAAAATTGATAAATCTTATACCGGTGCTATTGGCATTGATGGGGTCAACGCGACGGTGACCGATATGATTATCGCCCTGGCGCACCGGCTCAAAATCGTCACCATTGCCGAAGGCGTCGAAACTCAGGAACAGAAGATTTACATGCGTAGCCACGGCGTGGATTTACTACAGGGATATTATTATGCCCGCCCGTTGCCGGTGGAGGATTTTCCGCGCTGGCTGGCGGAAGAGAAGCACCGTCTGGCGGCGACTGGGGGTAAAAAACAACCCGCCGGGCAAGTTTAGCCCGGCGGGTTCGGCATTACTCTTCTTCGTCGTTATCGTGGACAGTTTTAATGACCCGTACCAGATCGACGCGATAATCATTGGCTTCAACGATGGTGAACTGCAGCGGCGGCAGTTCGACAACATCGCCTATCCGCGGGATATGACCGTTCGCGGAGATAACCAGCCCGGCAACGGTCGCGATATCATCGTCTTCGTTGACCAGGTCGTCCAGCCCCAGCGCCTGCTGCAGCGCATGAAGGTCGGTTGACCCTTTGATTAGCCACCCATCGCCATCCAGCACAATTTCCGGCGTTTCGTCGGCGTCCGGGAACTCACCAGCGATGGCTTCCAGGACGTCCAGCGGCGTCACCAGACCCTGCACCACGCCAAATTCGTTGGTGACGATGACAAAACTGCCGCGCGCCCGGCGCAGCACGCCCAGCAGATTGATCGGATCCAGCGTTTCCGGCACCACAATCGCCGGGGAAGCGGATGCCATCGCGGCAACGTTCTCGCCCGCCTCCAGCGCCACCAGCATCTCTTTGGCGCGTACAATACCGATGATTTCATCAAGTTCGCCGCGGCAAACCGGGAACATGCTGTGCGGGGAAGAAAGCAGCTGGCGACGAATTTCGTCTTCGCTCTGCTCAGCATCCACCCAGCTAATTTCGCCTCGCGGAGTCATGATACTGCGCAATGAGCGCTGCGCCAGGGTCAGCACGCCGTTAATCATATAGCGTTCTTCTTCAGCAAACGCCCCTTCCGGCACCGGCACTGCCGCCGGGCTATCGCTATCGTGCGCCACGGTCGCCTGTTTGCGACCGCCCATCAAGCGCAGAATCGCATCAGCGGTACGCGCGCGCAGCGGCAACGTCGACTGGTGGCGGATAAAGTTACGCCGCGCCACCTGGTTAAAGAATTCAATGGTAATCGAGAAGCCAATCGCCGCGTACAGGTAACCCTTCGGAATATGGAAGCCAAAGCCTTCTGCCACCAGACTCAGACCAATCATCAGCAGGAAGCTCAGACACAGCACGACAACCGTCGGATGTTGGTTCACGAAGCGGGTTAACGGCTTCGAGGCCAGCAGCATCAGGATCATCGCAATAACGACCGCAGCCATCATCACCGGTAAATGGTTTACCATGCCGACGGCGGTAATCACCGCATCAAGCGAGAAGACGGCATCCAGCACCACAATTTGTAGCACGACGACCCAGAAGCTGGCATAGCCTTTGCCGTGACCGGCATCATGCTGGCGGTTTTCCAGTCGTTCATGAAGCTCTGTCGTCGCCTTGAATAGCAGGAAGATACCGCCGACCAGCATGATCAGATCGCGCCCGGAGAACGAAAAATCGCCTATGCTTATCAAAGGCTTGGTCAACGTGACCATCCACGAGATAACCGAGAGCAGCCCCAGGCGCATAATCAGCGCCAGCGACAGGCCGATGATACGTGCCTTATCACGCTGTTTTGGCGGCAGTTTATCGGCAAGGATGGCAATAAAGACCAGGTTATCGATACCCAGAACAATTTCGAGGACTACCAGCGTCAGCAGGCCAGCCCAGATGGTGGGATCCATTAAGAATTCCATGAGCGGCTCCCGTTAACGACAGCGGTAGTCATCGCGATGTCATGCACCGGCGAAACAATGGTTGCTGGTAAAAAAGCGTGTGTGGTTGAGGCGGCAGACGAGTGCCTGAGGGTGAAAAGACGTCGATGACGGTCCATACGGCGGGCTATGCCCTATACTCCTGAGTAATTAAACGGAAGCTAAACATAGCAAAATATAGCGCAGAATTGGCAAAAATTTACCTGTCTTTGCAATAGCTAAGGCTATTTTTTGCGCTGCGAAATTATTGATTACTGAAGCGTAATTTACGGAGCTCCATCACATTAATTATTTTTTCACTATCTAAAATAATTCCCGGTAGTAATTAATTTAGATCTTACACCCTTACTGAATCGATTTTTCCACAAGAGTGATTCAGGATGTATCAGACCAGATGATGCATTCACCATAATAACGGAGGTAGCAAGTGACGATTGCTATTGTAATAGGCACACATGGTTGGGCTGCAGAACAACTGCTGAAAACCGCAGAAATGCTGTTGGGCGAGCAGGAAAACGTTGGCTGGATCGATTTCGTTCCTGGCGAAAATGCCGAAACGCTGATCGAAAAGTACAATGCACAGCTGGCAAAACTGGATACCACAAAAGGCGTGCTGTTCCTCGTTGATACGTGGGGCGGTAGTCCATTTAACGCGGCAAGCCGCATTGTTGTTGATAAAGAAAACTATGAAGTGATCGCTGGCGTCAACGTCCCGATGCTGGTTGAAACCTTCATGGCCCGCGATGACGATCCGTCGTTTGATGAGCTGGTGGCGCTGGCGGTGGAAACCGGTAGCGAAGGCGTGAAAGCGCTGAAAGCCAAACCGGTTGAAAAAGCGGCGCCGGTTCAGGCTGCCGCGCCGAAAGCGGCAACGCCCGCTAAACCGATGGGTCCAAATGATTACATGGTGATTGGCCTGGCGCGTATCGATGACCGTCTTATCCACGGCCAGGTTGCGACCCGCTGGACCAAAGAGACTAACGTCACCCGCATTATCGTGGTCAGCGATGAAGTTGCCGCCGACACGGTGCGCAAAACGCTGCTGACCCAGGTGGCTCCTCCGGGCGTGACCGCTCACGTTGTTGATGTCGCGAAGATGATTCGCGTCTATAACAACCCGAAATACGCCGGCGAGCGCGTCATGCTGCTGTTCACTAACCCAACGGACGTTGAACGTATTGTTGAAGGCGGCGTGAAAATTACCAGCGTCAACATCGGCGGTATGGCTTTCCGCCAGGGTAAAACGCAGGTCAATAACGCGATTTCGGTCGATGCGACAGATATCGAAGCATTCAAGAAGTTGAATGCCCGCGGTATTGAACTGGAAGCGCGTAAAGTTTCCACCGACCAGAAACTGAAAATGATGGATTTGATCGCCAAGGTGGGTAATTAACCCGGCGCTCGCGAGCCAACCTTCACTTTAAGACTTAATCAACAGGAGAAGTACAATGGAGATTACCCTTCTTCAGATTGTGCTGGTGTTCATCGTCGCGTGTATTGCGGGTATGGAGTCGGTACTTGATGAATTTCAGTTCCACCGTCCTCTGGTCGCCTGTACGTTAATCGGCGCCGTTCTCGGTGACATGAAAACCGGTATCATCATCGGCGGTACGCTGGAAATGATCGCTCTGGGCTGGATGAACATCGGTGCGGCGGTTGCGCCTGATGCCGCGCTGGCATCCATTATTTCTACCGTACTGGTTATCGCCGGTCACCAAAGCATTGGCGCCGGTATCGCTCTGGCTATCCCGCTGGCGGCGGCAGGCCAGGTTCTGACCATTATCGTTCGTACCATCACCGTTGCCTTCCAGCACGCGGCAGATAAAGCCGCTGAAAACGGTAACCTGACGGCCATCTCCTGGCTGCACGTTTCCTCGCTGTTCCTGCAGGCAATGCGTATCGCCATCCCGGCGGTTATCGTAGCCATCTCTGTCGGTACCAGCGAAGTTCAGGGTCTGCTGAATGCCATTCCGGAAGTCGTGACTGGCGGTCTGAATATCGCGGGCGGCATGATCGTCGTCGTCGGTTACGCGATGGTCATCAACATGATGCGCGCGGGCTACCTGATGCCGTTCTTCTATCTCGGTTTCGTCACCGCGGCCTTCACCAATTTCAACCTGGTTGCGCTGGGTGTGATTGGTGCCGTCATGGCCATTCTCTACATTCAGCTGAGCCCGAAATATAACCGCGTAGCGGGTGCCCCGGCTCAGGCGGCTGGTAACAACGATCTCGATAACGAACTGGACTAACAGGTGAGCGAAATGGTTGATATGACTAAAAATACCACCGAGAAAAAACTCACTCAGAGTGATATTCGTGGCGTGTTCATTCGTTCTAACCTGTTCCAGGGTTCATGGAACTTCGAACGTATGCAGGCGCTGGGCTTCTGCTTCTCTATGGTTCCGGCAATCCGTCGCCTGTACCCGGAGAACAACGATGCGCGTAAGCAGGCTATTAAGCGTCACCTTGAGTTCTTCAACACCCATCCGTACGTCGCGGCGCCGGTACTCGGCGTAACGCTGGCGATGGAAGAGCAGCGTGCTAACGGCGCGGAAATCGACGATGGCGCAATCAACGGTATCAAAGTCGGTTTGATGGGGCCGCTGGCAGGCGTCGGCGACCCGATCTTCTGGGGTACCGTGCGTCCGGTATTCGCCGCGCTCGGCGCCGGTATCGCGATGAGCGGTAGCCTGCTTGGTCCGCTACTGTTCTTCATCCTGTTCAATGCCGTGCGTCTGCTGACCCGCTACTACGGCGTAGCATACGGCTATCGTAAAGGCGTGGACATCGTTAAGGATATGGGCGGCGGCTTCCTGCAGAAACTGACCGAGGGGGCGTCAATCCTCGGCCTGTTTGTCATGGGGGCCCTGGTTAACAAATGGACGCACGTTAATATCCCGCTGGTGGTTTCCACGATCACCGGTCAGGATGGTCAGACTCGCGTGACCACCGTGCAGACCATCCTTGACCAGCTGATGCCGGGACTGGTGCCGCTGCTGCTGACCTTCGCCTGTATGTGGCTGCTGCGTAAGAAAGTCAACCCGCTGTGGATCATCGTTGGCTTCTTCGTCATCGGTATCGCCGGCTACGCGGTCGGCCTGCTGGGTCAATAATCATCACGTTGTAGGCCGGGGACAGCTTTGTCCCCGGCTTTTTTTTAGCGTTAAAACGTGTACCTGTATGCAGGTCCACGCTGGCTGGAGGATCAATGGCAATCACGGAGCTGGTGCTCATTCTGTTTATCGTCGCCCTGGTGGCTTTCGCTATCTACGACCAATTTATCATGCCGCGCCGCAATGGCCCCACCCTGCTGTCAATCCCCCTGCTGCGTCGTGGACGCGTCGACGGGATGATTTTCGTCGGCCTGACGGCGATTCTCATTTACAACAATATTGCCAGCCATGGCGAAATAATCACCACATGGTTATTATCTGCGCTGGCATTAATGGGGTTATATCTGTTCTGGATCCGTACGCCGCGAATTCTGTTTAAAAAGAGCGGTTTTTTCTTTGCCAACGTGTGGATTGAATATCCGCGGATTAAAGCGATGAATTTGTCGGAAGATGGCGTACTGGTGATGCAATTAGAGCAGCGGCGCCTGCTTATTCGCGTACGAAATATCGACGATCTGGAAAAAATATACAAACTACTCGTTACCAGTCAATAAGTTACAGATATAACCTGCGCTATATTCCCGCCTTTCATTACTGTGGGAATATATAGCCATGGCTATATTTACCCGCCTCACCTCGTTATATTATTTAACCAATCCTTCACTTAAGATTTTAAATGAAAATCGTTATCATTTATTGTGGCTAATATTATTTTTCTGTGATTGTTTTACCTTCTCAAAATATGTTAAGGTTGCGCCCGTCGTTGGGGAGTAGCCGATTTTCCGCAGGTGGAAAATGTACGTGTCAACATACTCGTTGCAAAACGTGGCACGTACGGGTTGAGCGGTCGTTCAATCAGGCGAGACCATAGATACATCACTGCTGTACGTTATGCTCAGGCTCCGCGTATGTTTACTGGGGGCAGCGATGTGTCATATGGATATTCCCCGGTCAGGACACGCTCATGAATATTTCTGCCACTATCCTTCTTGCCTTTGGTATGTCGATGGACGCGTTTGCCGCTTCTATCGGTAAAGGCGCCACCCTGCATAAACCTAAATTTTCTGAAGCGCTGCGCACCGGTCTTATATTCGGCGCGATCGAAACCCTGACGCCGCTGGTCGGCTGGGGGCTGGGCATGTTGGCCAGCCAGTTTGTACTGGAATGGAACCACTGGATCGCTTTCGTGCTGCTGGTGTTTCTCGGTGGGCGTATGGTGATTGAAGGTTTTCGCGGCGGCGATGACGATGAATGTGAAGCGCCGCGTCGCCACGGCTTCTGGTTGCTGGTGACTACCGCATTCGCTACCAGTCTTGACGCGATGGCCGTTGGCGTGGGGCTTGCTTTCCTGCAGGTCAATATTATCGCCACCGCGCTGGCTATCGGCTGCGCCACCTTTACCATGTCAACGCTAGGAATTATGGTTGGCCGCTTTATCGGCCCGCTGCTCGGCAAACGGGCCGAAATTCTCGGCGGTATCGTGCTAATCGGTATCGGCGCGCAGATTCTGTGGGGCCATTTCGCGCCGTAGCCCTTACGCCTCGCGCTGCCAGCAGTGAATCATGAAATCGGTCTGGCAGCCAAAGGTCTCCTGCTGGCGCAGTAATTCTCGTACCTCCGGTTTCGCTCGCCAGGCAAACGGCGTCATCTGCAGTAACGCTTCCGCCTGCGTGCCGCTCAACTGCATCGGATAGGCTAACTGCTGCTCATGACGCAGCGTAAAGCCCGGCATCGCTTCCCGGTTCAGTTCATGCAAACGAACTTCATCGTAGATCAGCCCTTTCAGCTCCATCAGATGGCGCGGTCCCGGCGTGGCGGTAATCACCCAACCGCCTGCTTTTACTACACGCGCTAATTCGTCCGCGTTACAGGGCGCATAAATACGCACCACCGCGTCCAGAGACCGATCGGCAAAAGGCAACCGTTGGCTGGAAGCAACGCAGAATTCGACCTGCGGGTAACGTTTAGCGGCGGCGCGGATCGCCGATTTTGAGACATCGAGGCCGAAACTGCGTGCGGCAATGGCGGCGAAAGCATGCGTGTAGTATCCCTCTCCGCAGCCGATATCCAGCAGCTCGCCCGGCGCGAAAGCCCGCAGATAGCTGCAAATCGCCTCACGCAACGGCTGATAATATCCGCCATCGAGGAAGGCGCGGCGCGCCTGCATCATCTCAGCGCTATCGCCCGGGTCGCGCGAACGTTTGAACTGCACCGGCAGTAAATTGACATACCCTTCCTTTGCCAGATCGAACTGGTGCCGCTGCGGGCAAATATAGCTATTTTCGCTGCGGCTAAGCGGCGCGTGGCATAGTGGACAGGTATAAGACATGATAACTCCGGTGGCGCTGAAAGGGCGAAAGTGTAGCGCTATTCGCCCTCGCAGACCACTGTTACAGCGCGGGAACCGAATCCTCGCGGTTATGCATGACGATAAGATTCTCAGAGCCCTGCGGCATACCGTCGGGCATTACGTTTTCCAGACGCAACACATCGCCCATGATCTGGCTGAACACCGGCGCGGATACCGCCCCGCCATAGTATTTACCGTTGCTGGGGTCGTTTATCACCACCACCAGCGCAAACTTCGGCTGACTGGCCGGCGCCACGCCGGCGGTGTAGGCGACGTATTTATCGATGTATTTCCCGTCGGGGCCAATTTTCTTCGCCGTGCCGGTTTTCACCGCGATACGATAATCGCGTACCGCCGCTTTCGTCCCGCCCCCACCCGGCAGCGCCACGCTCTCCATCATATGTTCCACTTCATGCACGATCTCCTGTGGCATAACTCGCGTACCGATAACCGGCGGATCGATACGGGTTATCGACAGTGGGCGTTCAATGCCGTAGCCGCCGATCGTCGCATAGACATGCGCCAGCTGCAGCGGGGTTACCATCAGTCCATAGCCAAAGGCGAAGGTGGCGCGATCCAGCTCACCCCAATAACGGCGATGCGGCATTAACCCGGAGCTTTCGCCGGTCAAGCCAAGCCCGGTCGGGTCGCCAAAGCCAAAGGCCTTATAAGTGTCGATCAAGTGTTGCACCGGCATTGCCAGTGAGAGGTGCGAAACCCCGGTATCGCTCGATTTTTGCAAAATACCGGTGAGCGTCAACTCAGGATAATAACCCACATCGCGAATGCGATGACCATCAAGGGTAAAGGGATGGGTATCAACCACGCTATCCGGCTGCACAATCCCCTGCTGCAGCGCGGTCATAATCACCAGCGGTTTGACCGTTGAACCCGGCTCAAAGGTATCGCTGATAGCGCGATTTCGAAAATCATCGAGCTGGGCGCTGTCGCGGTTATTAGGGTTGAAGTCCGGGTAACTGGCCATCGACAGGATTTCGCCGGTATCAATCTTGATTAATACCGCCGCGCCGGATTCCGCCTTATTCCACCGTACGGCATTATCCAACGCATCTTCCGTCACCGTCTGCAGGCGCTCGTCAATACTGAGCTGCAGGTTATGCGCCGGCACAGCGGCCTGCTCGGTAATATTCTCAATCACGTGGCCATGGCGGTCCTTACGCACCAGCCGACGCCCCGGCGTTCCCATGAGCTGTTTGTTAAAGCTTTTTTCAACCCCCTCGATCCCCTGATTATCCACGTTGGTAAAACCCAGCAGGTTCGCCGCGACGTGCCCGGCGGGATAGAAGCGGCGTGATTCATCGCGCAGATAAACGCCCGGCAGGTGTAATTTATCGATCCACTCCGCCTGTTCCGGATTAACCTGACGCGCGAGATAGAGGAATCGGGCATGCGGATGTGACTGCACCCGATGAGAGAGGTCAATAAGATCAATATGCAACGCTTCCGCCATTGCCTGCCAGCGCGGGCCATAGCCGACGCCGCCCTTCTCCAGCATGGTCTGTGGATCTATCCAGATTGCGCTTACGGGCACGCTCACCGCCAGCGGGCGTCCTTCACGATCGCTGATAGTTCCGCGCATTACGGCAATGGGTTCTTCGCGCAGCGAACGCATATCCTCTTGTTTAACCAGATTATCCGGAGAGACGATTTGCAGCCAACCTACCCTCGCCAGCAGAAATCCAAGACATCCCAAAATCGCCACACACAGCAACCCAAAACGGATAGGGAGAAAATTTGTGGCGGACTTACTTTTATTCTTTTGCACCGTAGCTCCAGCATTATTTTGCAACCACCTGATTTAACAGAAAATTGGCAAAACAGACTGCTAAACAGTGCTAATAAGGGTGATGTTTTGCAACAAAGCGCGTCGGAGGGGAAATATTGGAAATACTTTGCAACAGATGCTAAAAAGCCCCGCTATAGCGAGGCTTTCTTACAAGATGAGTGGTCTTGAATCAGATAGCAGTTACGTTAACTGCAGCCGGACCTTTCTGGCCGTCCTGAATTTCGAACTCAACGTTCTGGCCTTCAGCCAGAGTTTTGAAGCCGTTACCCTGGATTGCAGAGAAGTGTACGAACACGTCTTTGCTGCCATCAGCCGGAGTAATGAAGCCAAAACCTTTAGACTCGTTGAACCACTTAACTTGACCTTTAATCTTTGCCATTTGCAAAATTCCTTAAACTGTTTTCTTCACCCGCAGGTGCTTACATAGATAAAACTGACACATAACTGCATGAGGCACTAATATAAGGTTCGGCAGAGAAGCGGTATTCAACGACAACGTGTTTACTCAGGACTTCTTTACTGAAAATGCCACACATAAACAGAACTGTACCTCGTTTAACCCGAAACGTGTTATCACACACAACGTAAATAATGGCAAGCCATTTTTAAACGTGTCACGATCGTTCGCACAAATTATCAGGAAATCATTTGATCGCCTGCACATTTATGCGTCTTTGCCGCGCCTGGCTTATCTTTGCATCGTTACCAAACACACAATAACGTATGCCTGATAAATGCAACTTTTTTACCATAGCTCAACAACTTCTGTTCGTCCAGGTACGTACGTATACGAACTGCCATATTTGAGGGGGTGTTGCGGCATCATCTGCATAATGATGCGCAAATAACTTTAAAGAACAAGAGGAAATCGCCTTAACTCGCCGCGTAGTAGTGTTAATTAAACCCCTAACTCGTTACAGCCCAAATATCCGCTAAAATAGCCCTTAATAATGAAATATTAATGACAAAGTATTGCCGTCAGGCAATAGAAACGTTTCGTTATTACTTTTTTTGATTAGCTCAAAAGATTATTCAATATGTGAAACAGAGCGTGGATGTTTAATTCATTAAACGGTAACGACCGGCCGCGAAATGGGGAATTACATAAGAATAAGTTATAGCAAAATTTTGTAGCACTCACAGGCGCGCACGCGATGTGCACACCTGTTCTTCAAACTTAACGTTCGGCAACGAGACGAATGAAATCGTCGTCGTTTTTCTCCTTCTCATCCGCTGAAGGTTCAGCAACCTCTTCTTTGTGCGGCGCATTGGCTTCACAGAGACGGCGCAGCAGCGCATTTTGCCGCTTTTGTTGATCCAGCAGCGACTGCAGCAGTTCGATTTGCTCATTGCTACGTGAACTGGCGCGATTCACAAAGAACCATAACAGCAGCCCCACCAACAGCAGTACAACGGAAAGCGCCAGAGACGCCAGACTTACAATCCCAGGATTCAGTAACTCACTCATTTCACCACCTCAAAGAGAAGGCGTTCATTCTACCACCCGCGCGGCAGAAGAAAATCCGTCGGCACAAAAATGTCTTACCAGGGGATGAACTTGTTAATAGCGCAAATACCGCTGAAAAATTGCACATCCTGATCGCACATTACGTTAAGCATCTGAGTCCACAGCAGCAAACAACCCGCTATGACAACGATCAGCAAAACCCAGCGTAATTTTTTCACTCCACACTCCGTACCATAATCAGATGTTGCCAGGATAACACGACCTTCTTAAACCGCGGCTAACTGTAATACGAAAGGCAAGTTTAGGAATCATAGACTTGTATCAAATAGTGTTCGTGCCAGAATACACGGCAGGATCATACAAATAACGAGGCAAAAATGCGATTGATCATTCGCTCTATTGTCATACTGGCGATTGTCTGGATTGGCGTATTATTAAGCGGTTATGGCGTGTTAATTGGCAGCAATCAGAATGCTGGCGGGCTGGGACTGCAATGCAAATACCTGACAGCGCAGGGTATCACCACCGCACAATATGTTCATTCTGATAGCGGTATTATCGGTATTACCAACTGCCCTATTCTGCGCAAAAGCGTGAAGGTTATCGACCAGGGTTAAAATGACAGGAGCTACAGGGTAAGGTATTACGCTGTAGCTCATCATTCACTATCAGAACGGGTAACGGTTATAACCCATCTGCTCGGAAATCTTACGCGCCGCAGCGTGCAACATCGCCACATATTCGTGCAAACGTTCTTCAGAGAAACGCAGCGTCGGGAAGGAGATACTCAGGCCGGCAATCACCACGCCGAAGCGATCGAAGACCGGCACCGCAATACAGCGTAATCCTTCTTCCTGCTCCTCATTGTCTTCGCCATAGCCCTGCTCGCGCACCTGGTCCAGCACTTTCAATAGCGCGCTGGTATCAGTAATGGTTCGCTCGGTGCTACGTTTGTACTCGACACCGTCCATGATTTGCTCGACTTCCGCCCGGTCGCGCCACGCCAGCAGCACTTTGCCAATGGCGGTGCTGTACAGCGGATTACGTCGGCCGATACGCGAATACATCCGCAGGTTGTACATGGAATCAATTTTGTGGATGTAAACGATGCTGTCTTCATCCAGCGCGCCGAGGTGAATCGTCTCTTTGGTCAGGCGAGAAATTTCACGCATCTGGATATCCGCGCTGCGGATCAGGTCAACGTTCTGCAACGCCCGCGCGCCAAGCTCGAACAACTTCAACGTTAAAGAATATTTCTCAGACTCGCCTTCCTGTGCGACATAGCCCAGTGACTTCATAGTCTGTAAAAAACGATACACCGTGCTTTTAGACATCATCACACGCTGTGACAATTCGGTGATACCAATCTCACGCTCTTCGCCCAAAGCCTGCAGGATGCCAAAAACTTTTAATACTGAAGAGACAGAATCTGGCTGTTTATCCATATCAGCAGCTGCCATTGTTCACCTCATCGTAACTGTTTTATAAAATTCAGAACTGTTTTTTATTATAAATTCACATTATGACCGTCGCAATCGTTGTTCTGCGAGTTGGTTACAAATCTGCGACTTATGGTTGAATAATCAATGCTAAAATCATTAATCAGAAAATAGTTTCCTCTAAGACTTAAACTTCACATGGAAAAAAAACTTTTGGATGGCCTGCCGGTTCCGCAGCGTTACGGCGCCATTCTGACGATTGTATTAGGCCTGACGATGGCCGTCCTCGACGGCGCTATCGCCAACGTCGCCCTGCCGACTATCGCCACCGACCTGAATGCCTCGCCGGCATCTTCAATCTGGATAGTCAACGCCTATCAAATCGCTATCGTCATCGCCCTGCTGCCACTCTCGTTTCTTGGCGATATGGTTGGCTATCGACGAATCTATAAAATTGGTCTGGTAGTGTTTACCATCACCTCGCTGATTTGCGCTCTCTCCCGAAGTCTCGAGATGTTAACGCTGGCGCGTGTGGCCCAGGGCCTGGGCGGCGCGGCGCTGATGAGCGTCAACACGGCGCTGATTCGCCTTATCTATCCTAAGAGGCAGCTAGGTCGCGGAATGGGCATCAACTCTTTCGTCGTTGCCGTCTCCTCCGCCGCGGGGCCTACCATTGCCGCCGCTATCCTCTCGCTTGCTTCCTGGCAATGGCTGTTTTTAATCAACGTACCGCTGGGGATTATTTCCATCTTCCTCGCCATCCGCTTTTTACCGCCCAACAGCAGCGCCAGCAAGATTACCCGTTTCGATCTGCCGAGCGCGATGATGAACGCCCTCACCTTCGGGCTGCTCATCACGGCGCTCGGCGGCTTTGCCCAGGGGCAATCCGGTTACCTGGTATTGGCCGAGGTCATTGCTATGCTGATTATCGGCTTCTTCTTTGTTCGCCGGCAGCTGCGCATGCCGGTCCCACTGCTGCCGGTTGATTTACTGCGCATTCCAATCTTTTCGCTCTCTATCTGCACCTCGATCTGCTCTTTTTGCGCGCAGATGCTGGCGATGGTTTCCCTGCCCTTTTTCCTGCAAACCGTTATCGGACGCAGCGAAGTAGAGACCGGGTTACTGTTAACGCCGTGGCCGTTGGCGACCATGGTGATGGCCCCTCTGGCGGGTTATTTGATCGAAAAGGTTCATGCCGGGCTGTTGGGGGCAATGGGACTGCTGATCATGGCCTGCGGCCTGTTTGGCCTTGCGCTATTACCCTCTTCACCTTCCGATCTCGATATTATCTGGCGGATGGCGTTGTGCGGCGCAGGTTTCGGACTGTTTCAGTCGCCAAACAACCATACCATTGTCTCCTCTGCGCCAGGCCATCGCAGCGGCGGCGCCAGCGGTATGCTGGGTACCGCACGCTTACTGGGGCAAAGTAGCGGCGCCGCGCTGGTCGCCCTGCTGTTTAACCTGGCAGGCAATAGCGGCACCCACACCGCGCTTCTGCTGGCCGGTTCCCTGGCGGTCATTGCCGCCGCCATCAGCGGTCTACGTGTAACTCAACCGCGCGCCGCCTGATAACGAGCGGCCAAAAAAAATCCGCAGCCGGAAAGCTGCGGATTTTTATTTTCAGCGTCTGCACGGCAGATTATTTCAGGTATTCTCCGCTACGCAGCGCTTCAATACGTTTGTCCAACGGCGGGTGGGTCATGAACAGTTCGCTCATCGATTTCGCTTTACCGTTGATACAGAACGCCATCATGCTGCTGGCTTCCTGCGGTTCATAGCTGGTTTTCAAACGCTGCAATGCAGCAATCATTTTCTCACGACCGACCAGTTTGGCGGAACCTGCATCGGCATGGAATTCACGATAGCGCGAGAACCACATGGTGATGATGCTGGCGAGAATACCGAATACCAGTTCCAGTACGGTAGCGACCGCAAAGTAGATAAGCGGGTTACCGTTGCTGCTTTCACCTTCATCTTCACGGTTACCGCCGAGGAAACCGGCCGCAATCTGCGCGATAACGCGGGAAATAAAGATAACAAAGGTGTTCACTACACCCTGAATCAGCGTCATGGTGACCATGTCGCCATTAGCAATATGGCTGATTTCGTGAGCGATAACGGCTTCCGCTTCGTCACGGCTCATATTCTGCAGCAGACCGGTACTCACGGCGACCAGAGAAGCGTCGCGGCGCGCGCCGGTGGCGAAGGCGTTGATGTCAGGGGCGTGATAAATCGCCACCTGCGGCATGGCGATGCCTGCCTGCTGCGCCTGCTGTGCGACGGTGTTCATCAACCAACGCTCAGTTTCGTTACGCGGCTGTTCGATAACTTCCCCACCAACCGACTTCAGCGCCATCCATTTCGACATCAACAGCGAAACGATCGAGCCGCCAAAACCAAACAGCAGCGCCATGATCAGCAGGCCGGTCATGCTGCTCGACTGGATCCCCGTCAGGCTAAGCACCAGGCCAAACACCACCATGACTGCCAGGTTAGTCAGCAGGAAAAGCGCGATTCGCATCATAATATTCTTTTTACCTCGATTTAACAAAACGCACTATGCGATACCCCATATCGTATGGGTCAGATGCTAATTTTCAACGATCAGACCCCGCTAAGTCACGAGAAAGACACAACTTTACATTTTGTAGCATATCGCTGACACCCCAGGCGAGTGTTGACAATTTTGTTGAATAAAGTCGACAGCCGGATGAGGACAGAAAAAGAAACGGGCACAATCACTTGTGCCCGTTGAGGAGTTATTTGCTAACCGGTGGTTCTACCGGAGGCTGCGCTTTTTCCTGTTGCGCCAGGTCAATCGCGATATGCACGGTTTCATCAAGATACGGATCCGGTTCCTGATAATCCTTCGGCAGATCGTCTATCTTTTTGAGAAGCGGCTTGCCTTCGCGCTTAAGGCGATCGTTTACCCGCGCCAGACGAATCGCATCATCTTCTTCATTCTCTTTCTCACGCTGCGCGTAGTTCAGAGAAACGATATTGCGCTTATCTTTCATGGCGTTAAAGCGCGCAATATCCTTCATGATGTACTGGAATTCCGGATCTTTTGCGATACGGTCTTCATGGCGCTTAAGCAGTTCAGGTTCGAACGGTTTCATATCCCCGGACTTCACGTAGGTCGCCGGATCGATGCTATCCCACGGCAGCGCGTTATCTTCATACTGCTCGCCGGTATCGCGATCTTCTTTACCGGTTGGCATCATGATGTCCGGAGTAACCCCTTTACGCTGAGTGCTGCCGCCGTTAATGCGGTAGAACTTCTGGATGGTGTACTGCACGGAACCTAATGCCGGCCATTCCGGGCGCAGCATCTGATCGTAGATACGGTTCAGCGAACGATACTGCTGAACGGTGCCTTTACCGAAGGTCTGCTCGCCGACGATTAGCGCACGGCCATAGTCCTGCATCGCGGCAGCAAAAATTTCCGATGCTGAAGCGCTGAAGCGATCGACTAAGACCACCAGCGGGCCTTTATAGTAAACCACACCGTCGGTATCGCTATCTTCGCGGACCTTACCGTTGTTATCACGCACCTGTACTACCGGGCCGGATGGGATAAACAGACCAGAAAGCGAAACCGCCTCCGTCAGCGCCCCACCGCCGTTACTGCGCAAATCGATGACGATACTGCTGACGTTCTGTTTTTCCAGCTTCTGCAGTTGTACTTTGACATCATCAGTCAGGCCAACGTAGAAACCCGGGATATCCAGCACGCCGACTTTTTCTTTACCGACGGTTTTGACCGACATCTTAACCGCACGATCTTCAAGACGAATACGTTCGCGGGTCAGAGTAACAATACGGGTTTTCGCCCCTTTGCCCGCTGGCAGAACCTCCAGGCGAACTTTACTGCCCTTCGGTCCTTTGATCAGCGCGACAACATCGTCCAGCCGCCAGCCGATAACATCAACCATGCTCTTACCCGGCTGACCAACGCCGACGATACGGTCGCCAACGCTAATCGCTTTGCTCTTCGCCGCCGGGCCGCCGGCAACCAGTGAATTGATCACCGTGTAGTCGTCGTCCATCTGCAGCACCGCGCCAATACCTTCCAGAGACAAGCTCATTTCAGTATTAAACTGTTCGGTGTTACGCGGGGAGAGATAGTTGGTATGCGGGTCGATTTCGCGGGCGAAAGCGGTCATCGCCAGCGAGAAGACGTCTTCGCTGTTGGTTTGGGCCAGGCGACGAATCGCAAACTTATAACGCCGGGTCAGGGTTTCACGAATTTCTTTATCGTCTTTACCCGCCAGCTTCAGGCTCAGTTCATCGAACTTCACCTTGGCGTCCCACAACGCGTTAAGCTCGGCTTCATCCTTCGGCCACGGCGCCTTGCTGCGATCGAGGTTGAAGTTGTCGTTGCCGGTAAAATTCATCGGACGATCCAGTACCTTCAGGGCGTACTGGTAACGCTCAAAGCGACGCTTCTGCGCGAGGTTGTACAGGTCGTAGAAAACGTCCAGTTTGCCGCTGCGCAGTTCATCGCCGATTTTATTTTTTTGCGCCGCAAACTGAGAAACATCGCTGGCCAACAGCACGTTATGGCTGTAATCCAGCAGATTCAGATAGCGGTCGAAAATCTTTGCCGAAAAGGCGTTGTCGAGATCAAACTGCCGATAATGGGAGCGGGTAAAGCGCGAGGTAACGCGCTCGCTCACCGTCGCGTGCTGCGGCTCTTCTTTCAGCACGGGAATTTGATCGACTCGGGTGATATCGTCCACGGCGAAGGCATGGCCTGCTATTGCTAGCAGGCCCGCAAGCGCGGTGAGCTTAAAAAGTTTGTTCATGCCTGGCCCGGCCTCCGTTTCAGAACACCAGGTGTTCTGCGCGTACAATCATTGACATACCAGAAGTCAGCTGTACACGAACGCCATCTTTGGTGATTTCCACAACGGTGGCGTCCATTGCGTTGTTGCCTGCTTTCACCTTCAGAGCCTGACCGACGCTCAATACAGAGACGTCAGACACCGGGGTAAGACGTTGCTCTTCACGCGGTGCTTTGGCAGCTGCAGGACGCGGCTTACGCTGTTCACTACCTTCTTTACGGCGAGCCTGCGGCTGAGGACGCGGTTTACGCTCGCGGCGTGCACCTTCTTCCTGTTGGCCTGCCGCGGCAGCGGCTTCGCGCTTTTTAGCCTGCTGGCTGGCGCGCTGCGCCTGAACGCGAGCTTTGGCTTCTTCGAGCTGCTGACGGGCGTGAGCAACGTGTTGCTCTTCCAGTTCACCGCACGGGTTGCCGTCGAGATCGACGCGAATCGCTCCCGCTTTCACGCCGTACAGATAACGCCAGCTCGAAGTATAAAGACGTAAGGCAGCGCGCAGTTGGGTTTTGCTGAGATTCATCTCGCCGCCAACTCGCTCTACAAGATCCTGAAAAATACCGATTTTCAGGGGGCGCGCTTCGCCTTCAGCGCTGAAACACTGAGGAAAACGTTCGGCCAGAAACGCGATTACTTCTTTACTGCTATTCAACTTAGGTTGATTTTCCATGAAATTTCCTGATTACAACGGACGTAGCCAACAAGCCGCAGGCATGAACAGGCGTCATTATAATGACGTCATCGCTAAATGCTACGTTATCCGTTGATTATCCTGCGACGTGGGCAAAGATTTTTTGATAATCGGTCGCCGCAATCAGCGTTTCGAGGCGCGAGACCAGCTCTGCAAGCCCCTGTTCGTCTTCTGCGGTGAAGCGGGAATACGCCGTGCTATCGATATCCAGTACGCCGATAATCTGATTATTCACCTGCAACGGAAAGACGATTTCCGAATTGCTGGCGGCGTCACAGGCGATATGGCCATCAAACGCATGGACATCTTCCACGCGCTGGACGCGGTTCTGCGCCACGGCGGAACCGCACACGCCGCGGCCGACCGGAATACGTACACAGGCCAGCTTACCCTGGAACGGCCCCAGCACCAGCGTATCGCCTTCCAGGAGATAAAAACCGGCCCAGTTGACCTCTTCCAGGCGTTCAAACAGTAACGCGCTGGTATTTGAGATCATTGCCAAAAAACTGGTTTCGCCTGCCATAAGCGCCTGAAAATCGCGGTTCAGATCCGCGTAGAATTCTGTTTTGTTCATTTTTTAATCACTTAGTTGTCTTACTATCTCATCTGCAGATGCCTACTAAAATAAGCATTAAATGCCTTCGGGCTCAAGATGAATTCATTCCTGGGTTAATATAGTGGGATACATTCATTCCCGAACGTAATAAATGCTGATAAAAACACCCTCAATCACGCCGACGAAGAAGATTACCGTTCATTCGGTCAGTTCGCCAACGCCGCATGCGCACTATCAGCGCTGTACGCAGTGCGACATGCTGTTCCGCATACCGGTTGTGAAACGAAATCAATGCGCCTGGTGTCCGCGGTGCAACGCGAAGGTACGCGACGGCCGCGATTGGTCCCTTTCCCGGCTCGCCAGTATGGCGTTTACAATGATGTTGCTGATGCCGTTCGCCTGGAGCGAGCCGCTACTGCGTTTGCATCTGCTCGGCGTGCGTATTGACGCCAACGTCCTGCAGGGGATCTGGCAGATGACCAACCAGGGCGATCCCATTACCGCCGCGATGGTGCTCTTCTGCGCGGTGGTTGCGCCCGTCCTGCTGGTGGTCTCCATCGCCTACCTTTGGCTTGGCAACGTGCTGGGGATGAACCTACGTCCGGTGCTGCTGATGCTCGGCAAACTGAAAGAGTGGGTGATGCTGGATATTTATCTGGTCGGTATCGGCGTCGCCTCCATTAAGGTCCAGGACTATGCTTTCCTGCAGCCCGGCATCGGCCTGATCGCCTTTATCGCGCTGACCCTACTCAGCATCCTGACGCTCATCCACATGAACGTTGAAGAGTTGTGGGAGCGTTTTTATCCCGAACGACCGGCCATGCGCTACGACACCAATCTTCAGGTTTGCACCGGCTGTCACTATACCGGTTATCGCGACTCCCGCGGCCGCTGCCGCCGGTGCCATACCTCGCTGCATCATCGCCGGCCGCAAAGCCTGCAGCGCAGTTGGGCGGCTTTGATTGCGTCGCTGGTTTTCCTGCTGCCGGCCAACCTGCTGCCGATTTCGATAATCTACGTCAATGGCGCGCGCCAGGAAGATACGATTCTTTCGGGGATCATTTCACTTGCCAACAGCAACATCGCAATCGCCGGCGTAGTGTTCATCGCCAGTATTTTGGTACCATTCACCAAAGTTATAGTGTTATTTACCCTGCTGGTCAGCATACAATTCAAGTGCGAACAGGGGCTACGTACGCGTATCCTGCTGCTGCGGCTGATTACCTGGATCGGCCGCTGGTCGATGTTGGATCTGTTTGTTATCTCATTAACCATGTCGTTGATAAACCGCGATCAGCTCCTGGCCTTTACCATGGGGCCGGCGGCGGTCTATTTCGGCGGCGCGGTGATTTTAACTATCCTTGCAGTTGAATGGCTGGACAGCCGCTTACTTTGGGACGCTCATGAGTCAGGAAACGCCCGCTTCGCCGACTGAAGCCAAAATAAAAACCAAACGCCGTATCTCGCCATTCTGGCTGTTGCCGGTCATCGCGCTGATGATTGCCGGATGGCTCATCTGGACCAGCTTTGAAGGTCGGGGAACGACGATTACCATCGATTTCCAGTCCGCAAACGGGATTGTTCCGGGACGTACCCCTATCCGCTATCAAGGGGTAGAGGTTGGTACGGTACAGGATATCTCTTTGAGTAAGGACCTCAGCAAGATTGAAGTTTCCGCCAGCGTGAAGAGCGATATGAAAGACGCGCTGCGCAAAGATACCCAGTTCTGGCTGGTGACGCCAAAAGCCTCTCTGGCCGGCGTTTCCGGGCTGGATGCGCTGGTCGGCGGTAACTATATCGGTATGATGCCGGGCAAAGGCGAACCGGAAGATCATTTCGTCGCCCTGGATACTCAGCCGAAATACCGCATCAACAACGGCGAACTGATGATTCATCTGCAGGCGCCGGATCTTGGTTCGCTGAACAGCGGATCGCTGGTCTATTTCCGTAAAATCCCGGTTGGCCGGGTGTATGACTACACGCTCAACGCCAACAATCAGGGGGTGACGATTGATGTATTAATCGAACGTCGCTTCACCAATCTGGTTAAAAAAGGCAGTCGATTCTGGAACGTCTCCGGGATTAAAGCCGACGTCAGCCTGAGCGGCGCCAAAGTCCAGTTGGAAAACCTCTCCGCGTTAGTTAACGGCGCCATCGCCTTTGACTCGCCTGACGACTCCAAAGCGGCGGCGCAAAACGACGAGTACAATCTGTACGAAGATCTGGCGCACAGCCAGCGCGGGGTGCTGGTGACGTTGGAGCTACCCGACGGCGATGGGTTGAAAGCAGGTTCTACGCCGCTGATGTACCAGGGGCTGGAAGTGGGTCAGTTAACCAAACTCAATCTCAATCCCGGCGGTAAAGTTACCGGTGAGATGACCGTCGACCCGAGCGTGGTCACCCTGCTTCGGGATAAAACGCTGATTCAAATGAAGAAGCCGAAAATCTCACTGGATAACCCAAGCGTTAGCGCCCTACTCACCGGCAATACTTTTGAACTGGTCCCTGGTGACGGCGAGCCGCGCAATCACTTTATGGTGATGCCAGCCGATAAAGCGCTACTGGAAGAGCCGAACGTCGCCACCGTTACTTTATCGGCGCCGGAAAGCTATGGCGTTTCCGCCGGCCAGCCGCTGATGCTGCACGGCGTTAAAGTCGGCCAGGTACTGGAACGCAAGCTAACCGCAGAGGGTGTCACTTTCCAGGTCGCCATTGCGCCGGAGTATCGCAATCTGGTACGCGGCGATAGCAAATTTGTCGTCAACAGCCGCCTTGATGTGAAAGTTGGGCTGGATGGCGTGCAGGTGCTTGGCGCCAGCGCCAGCGAATGGGTCGATGGCGGGATCCGCATCATCCCCGGCGAAAAAGGGGAAATGCAGAGTCGCTATCCGCTGTATGCCAACCTGGAAAAAGCGCAGGAAAATAGCCTCAGTGAAATCCCGACCACCACGCTGAGCCTTTCCGCGGAAACGCTGCCCGATGTGCAGGCAGGCTCCGTGGTGTTGTATCGCAAATTCGCCGTCGGTGAGATCATCTCGGTGAAACCTCGTAGTAATGCTTTCGACATCGATCTGCATATCAAACCGGAATATCGCCACCTGCTGACCAATAACAGCGTCTTCTGGGCCGAAGGCGGCGCGAAGGTAAAACTCGACGGTAATGGTCTAACCGTGCAGGCGTCGCCGCTGGCGCGCGCGCTGAAAGGCGCGATCAGCTTTGATAACCTCAACGGCAGCAGCGCCAACGCGCGCTTGAACAATAAGCGTGTCCTGTACGCCTCCGAAACCGCCGCCCGCGCGGTGGGCGGCCAGATCACGCTGCACGCTTTCGATGCCGGTAAAATGGCGGCGGGCATGCCGATTCGCTACCTCGGTATCGACATCGGCCAGATCCAGTCGCTGGAGTTGATTACGGCAAAAAATGAAGTTCAGGCGAAAGCGGTGCTTTATCCGGAATATGTCGGCACCTTTGCCCGTGCCGGTACCCGCTTCTCGGTGATTACGCCGCAGATCTCTGCCGCCGGCGTTGAACATCTGGACACGATCTTCCAGTCATATATCAACGTTGAACCTGGACGTGGTTCGCCGCGCCGCGACTTCGAGATTCAGGACACCACCATCACCGATTCGCGCTACATCGACGGCCTGAGTATTATCGTCGAAGTGCCGGAAGCCGGTTCGCTTGATATTGGTACGCCGGTGCTGTTCCGCGGCCTGGAAGTGGGTACCGTGACCGGGCTGACGCTGGGCTCGATGTCCGACCGCGTAATGGTTAAGCTGCGTATCAGTAAGCGCTACCAGTACTTAGTGCGCAATAACTCGGTGTTCTGGCTGGCTTCCGGCTATAGCCTCGACTTCGGCCTGATTGGCGGAGTGGTGAAGACGGGTACCTTTAACCAGTTTATCCGCGGCGGTATCGCCTTTGCCACCCCGCCGGGAACGCCACTGGCGCCAAAAGCGCAGGATGGCAAACACTTCCTGCTGCTGGAAAGCGAGCCGAAAGAGTGGCGCGATTGGGGAACGGCACTGCCTAATTAATTCCCAATGCCTCATAAACGCCCCGGTGTCCCGCGCCGGGGCGTTTATGATAAACTGCGCACCCTTTTTTCTTGTGGTGCGCTGCTCGTGGCTCAAAACGCTGTCTATCTTCCGGAACCCTTCCTCGCTCAAATGCGTGCGGCTATGCCAACGCATCTCTCTTTCGATGACTTTATCGCCGCCTGCCAGCGTCCGCTGCGCCGCAGCATTCGCGTCAATACGTTGAAGATAACGGTCGCGGATTTTCTGCAACTGGTCGCCCCTTACGGCTGGCAGTTAACGCCGGTTCCGTGGTGTGCCGAGGGTTTCTGGATCGAGCGTGATGATGACGATGTACTACCGCTGGGCAGCACCGCCGAGCATCTGAGCGGACTATTTTATATTCAGGAAGCGAGCTCGATGCTGCCGGTGGCGGCGCTGTTCGCCGATGGTGAAATGCCCGAGCGAGTGATGGACGTCGCCGCTGCGCCGGGTTCCAAGACCACACAGATAGCCGCCCGGATGGGCAACCACGGAGCGATCCTGGCCAACGAATTTTCTGCCAGCCGGGTGAAAGTGCTGCACGCCAATATCAGCCGCTGCGGCATTAATAACGTTGCCCTCACCCACTTCGACGGGCGCGTCTTCGGCGCCGCGCTGCCCGAATGCTTTGATGCCATTTTGCTCGACGCCCCCTGCTCGGGCGAAGGAGTAGTGCGTAAAGATCCCGACGCGCTGAAAAACTGGTCGCCGGAAAGTAATCAGGAGATTGCCGCCACCCAACGTGAGCTCATTGACAGCGCCTTTCATGCTCTGCGTCCTGGCGGCACCCTCGTCTACTCCACCTGTACGCTGAACCGTGAAGAAAACGAGGAAGTGGTTAACTGGCTGCTGCAAACCTACCCGCAGGCGGTTGAAGTCCTGACGCTGGATTCACTCTTCCCGCAGGCTCGCGAAGCGCTCACCGACGAAGGTTTCCTGCACGTATTCCCGCAGATTTTTGATTGTGAGGGTTTTTTCGTTGCCCGCCTGCGTAAAACCGCCTCTATCGATCCGCTGCCTGCGCCTGGCTATAAAGTAGGCAAGTTCCCCTTCGCACCGATGAAGGGCCGGGAAGCCGCCGCTGTCGCCGCCGCCGCTAATGCTGTTGGCCTGCAATGGCCAGAGCATCTTCGTTTATGGCAACGCGATAAAGAAATCTGGCTGTTCCCGCAAGAACTGGAAGCGTTAATCGGCAGGGTTCGTTTTTCTCGCATTGGGATTCGTCTCGCTGAAACACATAACAAAGGCTACCGCTGGCAACATGAAGCGGTGATCTCACTGGCCACGCCAGAGGCTCCTTTTGAGCTCACCTTAACGGAAGCGGAGGAGTGGTACCGTGGACGCGATGTCTATCCCGAAGCGCCGCCGCAGCAGGACGATGTCATCGTCACTTTCCAGGGAATGCCATTAGGGCTCGCTAAACGCGTAGGGTCACGTCTGAAAAATAGTTATCCCCGCGAACTGGTGCGCGACGGCAAACTCTTCGCCGGAAAGTCGTGATCGCGCGCTAAAAAGCGCACTTTTTGACTGGCGATTTACTCCCCGTTGTCTACGCTGAAAAATGACGGCCTAACTGGTCGTACCACAACTCAGCAGACAAACGGGGTGAATGATGAGTAAAACTAACGTACGAATCGGCGCGTTTGAAATCGACGACGCCGAGCTGCACGGCGAATCACAGGGTGAGCGAACGTTAAGCATTCCTTGTAAATCCGATCCTGACTTATGCATGCAACTGGACGCCTGGGATGCCGAGACCAGCGTTCCCGCCATTCTCAATGGCGAACATTCTGTACTCTACCGTAAACATTACGATCGCCAATCCGATGCCTGGGTCATGCGCCTTGCCTGACTCAAATGAACCCGTCGCCTGAGACGGGTTATTTATATCCCTCCCCCGCTGCGCTAACTTCCCCTACACTTACCTTATGTTTATTCGCTTATGAGGGCTGGATGTTCGCCTTAGTATTATTCATTTGCTATCTGGACGGCGGGTGCGAAGACATCGTGGTTGATGTTTACAATAGCGAGCGACAATGCCTCGTCGCGATGGACGATCAGCGAATTCGCCAGGGCGGCTGTTTCCCGGTAGAAGATTTTATCGACGGCTTCTGGCGTCCAGCGACGGAATATAGCGACTTTTAAACAGCCGACTGCAGTTGCACCAGCGTTAACTCGCCGCCAAATACCGCGCCGGTATCAATGTAGTGTTGGTTATCGCTATCGTAACGATGTTTAAGCGGCGTATGGCCAAACCAAAAGTGATCGGCCCCGGCGATCTCACCGTGCCGCCCCGCCAGATGATCGGTCAAACGCTGGCGGCTCCAGAGTACCTGATGCTCCGCCACGGGCAACTGCCAACGGTAGACGCTGGCTGGATAGTCGGCATGGGCAATCACGTGGGTGGTATCATCCTGGCAGCGCAGTTCAATGATTAGCGGCAATTCCAGACAGCGGATAAACAACAAATCAGCCAACCGTTTCTGTTCTTGTGAGGCAGTTTGATACCAGTCGCCACCGTTCATCGTCCACAGCGCCATCTCACCGCTCGCCCGCGCATCAAGCGCCATCTGCTCATGGTTACCACGCACCGCTCTGAACCACCGGTAACCGAGCAGACCCAGGCATTCCACGCTTTGCGGCCCACGGTCAATCAAATCGCCAACAGAAATAAGAAGATCCTGCCAGGGGTCAAATTTTAGCTGGCGCAGGTGAGACATTAATAAAGCAAAACAACCATGTAGATCGCCCACCAGCCAAATATTACGCCAGGTGCTACCTGCCAATCGCTGATACATATTTCACCCCCTGAGCTAATTATACAAAATATTACTGAAGGCGAGGTCGTAAATTCATACGTCAATCAACGTTAAACAAGGCGTAAATATAGTCTGGCGAGCCATTAAGCTTGTCCCGCGACATCCGTAGAATAAAGATAAAATAATGACGAGGTATGACATCGTGACGGACAATAGCCTGCATTCATCATGCACACTTCAGCAACGCTCAAATTTGATTGCCGATCTGGTAATGGGGCGTATCACGCCCGCGCCTATCTGGCAAAAGCGCAACTATCGGCTTAAATTTTTGCTGCGTACGGCGCTGTTCTATCAGCCGACCCGCGAGATGCTGGACACCCTTTCTGCGCGTGGTGATTTCCGCCAACTGCTGGCGGCGCAGGCTACGCTGCCAGGTAAAGTACATCGCCAGTATTTAGTGCGCGACCTTAACGCCCGTCAGCGTTCCCAGGCTATCATTAGCCACTATCAGTACGTCGACTCGCTGGGCGAGAACCGATTGGCAACGGCCATGATATCGCCGTCAGAACGACCGTTACTGACCCTGTCCGCGAAAGATGATGCGGCCTTCACGCTCTTTGCCTCGTCAGCCGGCAAAGCCGAACGAGAAGGTGAGACGACTCTTTGGCTTCGCGATAGCCAGCAGCAACTGTTAGCCAGCGCTACGTTTAGTGTGATTCACCATCAAGGAGAGTGGCAACTGGTCATCGGCGGCCTGCAGGGACCGCGCCGCAATGTCTCTCATGACGCAATTAAACACGCGACCCGCGCCTGCTACGGCCTGTTCCCCAAACGTCTGCTGCTGGAATTCATCTGGCTGTTGGCCGGCCAAAGCAATATCCAGGCTATTTACGCCGTCAGCGATAATGGCCACGTATTCCGCGCTCTGCGCTATCGTTTGAGCAAAGGTCGGCACTTCCATGCCAGCTACGATGAGTTCTGGCAATCAATTGAAGGTGTGCGTAACGATAGTTACCGCTGGCGCTTGCCGCTGAAGCTGGAAAGGAAATCGCTGGAAAGTATCGCCAGCAAAAAACGCGCCGAATATCGCCGCCGTTTCCAGTTAATGGATGATATGGCCGTACAGGTGGCTAATCTGCTACGCGTAAAATAAATATTCATCTCTTATTACGAAAAAATTTCGCCGTTTTAAATAACGGCGTTTTCATTTGCAGATACTTTGGTTAATATCGTGGCCTGTTGATAATCGGTTTAAGTTGGCCATTGACACCATGAGTAAAACTGAAATTTTCCTGCTACTGATTATCCTGCTTATTTTAGGCAGTGCCCTGTGGTTTATTTTCAGTGACGAGATATGGGTATTGGTCAGCTATCTGGAAACTTCACTCTATCCAACGTTAATCACCCCAGAATAACTCCATCGCTCAACACGTAAACCGCATTAATGGTATAGCATTCCATCATTGCCTTATTTTATTTATCATACAAATATGTATACTAGCGGCTTCCGATGTAGACCCACCTTTCACCTGCACTATGGGTCTGGTTGCGTGCAGGTGTCTTCTTTCTGTTGTTTTTTTACTCTCCCCCCCTACTAACTTCTTCCCTGGCATTTCGCCAAAAATATGCGCTAACACGACAATTGCAAAAATTATACTAAGCCCTCCTTTCCGCTATTCATAAAATTCAGAACAAACCACAGAAAAACAATCATAAACAAGAAGTTAAAACCATACAAAAACAAGAAACCAGCTCAAAACACCAATAATAACAATAAAACAGACAAATATAAAAAAATAAGCATTTTTCCAGACAGCGATTATATGTTGATTAATGGGATTAATCTCATCTTCACAAAAACAGGGTTTTACTTAGCGGCTTTCAATCCAGAGGTTCATCATGAACGTCCACACTTTTTCGCGCACTTTGCCTGGTATCTTTATCACAACAGCGCTTCTCGTTCAGGCGCCATGGGTCGCTGCAGCTGGGCTAACCACCGGTACATTAACGGGTCAGGTCGGGGTGCAGTTGACTATCGGCTCGGGCTGTACCGTCACCAATGGTTCCAGCGCAAGCGGGGTAAACAGCTGGGGTACCATTGATTTCGGCACCTATAGCGATTTGGTTAACGCCATAGATAGCAATCTGATCGGCAGCGGCGGCGCCAGCGCGGTCTCAATCATCTGTAGCAATAACCTTCCCGCAACGCTGACATTGAATAACGGTCAGCATGTAGGGACAACCGGACTGCGCCAAATGCAAAGCGCCGACGGCGATCAAATTGCCTACCGGCTTTACTCAAATAGCACCCGTCAGGCTGAATTTACCAGTGCCGGTATCGGTATCACGGGGACGGGTAGCGCTCAGGAAATCCCGATTTATGCCCGGGTGTTGCCGGCAGATCAAGGCGGCGTAACCGCCCCTGCTGAGGGTTTCTACCAGGACGTGGTCACTGCAACATTAACCTGGTAATGCTGTGGAGAAACGGATGTCATGTTGCGCGCAATTTGGCTACTCATATTCTTTTTTTCGACCACAGCCGTCTGGGCTGACAGTGCGCAGAAAACCTTCAAAGTGACCGCGCAGATCACGACCGGCTGCCTGCTTGGCAACGGAACAGGGACCCCTGGCGCTGATTTTGGCACCTTAAATTTTGGCTCCATGTCATCGCTTTATAGCAATGTTGATGTCGCCAGCTCCGCTGGCGCGGGCTCTATCGTTGTCGCGTGTACGCCGGGGATGGCGATCTCGCTGGCGCTTGACTATGGCGTCAACGGCGGCTCTGCGGCACAACGCTATATGTCCAACGCCACCGGCAGTACGCTGGCTTACCAGCTTTTTCAGGATGCTAACCGCTCTACCGTTTGGGGGACTGGCGCTCAAGCCTACAGCGTCGCCTCATTCCCCAACACGACACAAACTTATACGGTTTATGGCCGCCTTTTTGCCACGAATGGCTTCCCGGCGCAAGGTTCATACACTGATACCGTTACGGTCACGCTGACCTATTAAAATAAGACAGGTTGAATATGATTCATCGTTGTATTGTTGTTTTGCTGGGTTCATCAATAAGTCTTAACGCCTGGGCCGCCAGCTCGGTGCTGGTGTGGCCTATTTTTCAAACCATCAGCGCCAGCGATAAAGGCTCTGAACTGTGGCTGGAAAACCGCGGCGCGACGGCGGTAAATTTACAACTACGCATTTTCGGTTGGGATCAAAAAGAATCTAAAGATCTTTATGCCGATCAAAACGATGTGGTCTCCAGCCCCCCGTTCGCCAATGTTCAGCCAGGACAACGTCAACTTATTCGCCTGATGCGTGTGTCTCCGGTCGCCAGCGGCCAGGAAAAATCATATCGAATCGTGATTGATGAAATTCCCGCGGCGCAGCCGACAAAACAGACTGACAAGAGTTCCGCCGGCCTGAATATGCGCATGCGCTATGTACTGCCTTTGTTTATCTACGGGCAAGGCGCGCAACCGCTGAAGCTGGAAAGCAGCGTCGAACCAATACGAACCGCGCTAAGCTGGTCGCTTAGCGGTCAGAATCTGTGTATTAACAATGCCGGGAATCAACACGCCAGGTTGAGTAATGTCTACTGGTCAACATCAGCAGGAAAGCCGCAGGTCGAACAAACTAAGGGTTTACTGGGGTATGTGCTGGCTAAACGTCGCGTCTGTTTCCCGACATCAGGCCGCGCGGCGAACGCATCCGGGATGCGCCTGTTTGCGAAATTGACTGATAATAGTCAGGCGGTGGAAATTCCGGCAGCGCGTTAACCATGAGGCTTCTCATCGGAACCGGTGGTCTGCTGGCTATTGCTTCGGCAACGGCCTGGGCGGCTACCTATGATTCGTTACCCGCACCTGAGGCCACGCCAGGCACACAGCAGGAGTACGTGCTGTATCTCGGCATTTCCGTCAACGGCAACACGCCTGTGGGTACCGTGCCGGTGAAAGTGATTAATGATCGTTATTGGATCTCCGCTGCGGTACTCAAGCAGATGTGGATCCCTGTTCCCGACGGCAAAACGCTGGTTGACGTAGGAGAGATAGCGGAGGTCAAGGTCGTTTACGACCAGCCCGGGCAAATGCTGAAATTAACCGTTCCGGATAATTGGCTGCCGGAGCAGCATATTGGTAATAGTCGCGAGCAGGAGTATCTGCAGGCGATCAGTACCCCTGGGCTGTTGTTTAACTACGATTCCTATAGCCTGGCTTCTTCTGGCGGCGAGCGAACCACCAGCACCTCGACGGAATTTCGCCTTTTCGGCCCAGCCGGGGTGTTTTCAAACAATGCGGTGATCAGACAGAACTGGTCATCTCGTCACGACGATAGCCAACAAGGCTATATTCGCTACGATTCGCTGTGGAAATATAGCGACCCGGAAAGTCTGCTCAGCTACCAGGCGGGGGATGTGGTAAGTAATGCTTTAACATGGAGTAGTTCAGTACGTGTTGGTGGTATTCGTCTCAGCCGTAACTTTGCGGTACGCCCTGACCTGATCACCTACCCTTTGCTCAATCTTTCCGGTAGCGCGGCGGTCCCCTCCAGTGTCGATCTCTTTATCAACGGCTACAAAGCCAGCTCAACGCAAATTAACGGCGGCCCTTATACTCTCACCAACGTACCCTACATCAGCGGCGCCGGCGAAGCGACTATCGTCACAACCGATGCGCTTGGCCGCCAGGTCTCCACTAGCGTGCCTTTTTATGTCTCCAACACTCTGCTACGCCAGGGACTCAGCGATTTCGATTTTACCCTCGGCGCGTTGCGTAATAATTACGGCACTAAAAACGCCGACTACGGTGCCGGCGCCGTCAGCGCGATCTATCGCTATGGCTTGACCAATTGGCTGACGGTGTCAACGCATACTGAAGACCGGCAAGGATTAACCAACGGCGGTATCGGCAGCGACATCACTATTGGCACGATTGGCACCTTGAGCCTGTCTGCCAGTGCGAGCCAGGGTGATAAGCAGGGCAACCAGTATTCCGCGGGCTATTCGTACTACGGCAATATCTGGGGGATTAACTATCAGCATATTCAACGCAGCGAGAATTTCGCCAATCTCTCCAGCTATCGCTCAACGACAACCCTCAGCCGTCAGTCAGACCAGGCGACATTAAGTCTCAGCCCATGGGGAAAAGTGCTTGGCGCATTTAGCCTCGGATATTTCGATATCCAGGCCCAGGACAACAGCCGCACCCGGCTGATGAACTTTTCCTGGAGCCGCAGCCTGTGGCGGAACAGCAGCTTTAACCTGAGCATCAACCGCGATTTGCAGGCAGACACCTACTCCAGCATGATGCAGATAACCATTCCCTTCGACAGTTTCGGTTCACTGCAGTTAAGCAGCCAGCGCGCCAGCTCCGGCGAGTGGGGGCAAAACGTCGCCTACAATCGTTCCGCCCCTGCGGAAGGCGGTTTCGGCTGGAATTTAGCCCACTCCATCAGTGGAGATCGCTACAGCCAGGCGGATCTGACCTGGGTGAATGATGTTTCAACCTTGAGCGGCGGTTATTACGGTTCGCAGCATGATAATCAGGGCTGGTTTGAAGCAGCAGGCTCGGTGGTAATGATGGATAGCAGCCTGTTCTTCGCGCGACGAATCAGCGATTCATTTATCGTCGTCTCGACCGCCGGCTATCCCGACGTCGCGGTCAATTATGAAAATCGAAAAGTCGGCACTACCGACGATAGCGGGCACCTGCTGATCCCGTGGGCCGCCGCCTGGTATCCGGGCAAAGTGACCCTCGACACTCTGCCGCTGCCAACCGACGTTGAGGCTAAAGTCGTCGAGAAACGCATTGCGGTGCGGGAAGCCAGCGGTGCGCTGGTTGATTTCCCGGTTACACGCGTGCGTTCGGCCTCGATAACTTTGGTTGATAAAACGGGTCATCCTTTGCCGCTGGGAACGGCCGTTGAGGAACTTACCAGCCAGCAGTCTGGCGTGGTCGGTTATGACGGTCTGGTGTGGTTTACCCATCTAAACCAGCAAAACCAATTAGTTATTCACACGGCTAACGGCGAATGCCGGGCTTTATTCACGCTGCCGGAATCTACGCCGGTGCCACAACGTATCGGCCCACTAAGCTGTGGCTAAGAATGAACGGAGATGACTTTGAAAGCGATTCTTTGGTTATGTTCATTACTCGTTATTTCAGGCTACAGCGGCTTGATACACGCAGATTGCAAGATTAAGCCTAGCTCGCCTAATTTTGGCTCAGTGAGATCGTTTGATGTGGCGGCAACTCCGCAAGGGGTAAGCGCCGGTGCAGGCTTTAGCTGTACCAACATACTATCGCTTTTTTCAACCAGCACCATTACCGCAACGCTCAAAGATTCGGTAAATAAAAGTGGCAAAATCCCTCGACTTTATAACAGCGCTAACAACGCCTGGATCCCCTATCGAGTTTGTAAAGATGCCGGCTGTAACCCGTCGTATCAAATTGATGGTGCAATCCCCTGGACCATTAACGCGTTGGTTGATCTATTAGGCTTATTTAATACCAGTGACGGAACCATTCCGCTTTATTTCCAGACAATAGCAGGAAGTAATATCCCTGCGGGAACCTATAACGACACCTTGACCATTGAATGGAAATATCACTATTGCCTGATAGGCGCGCTGGGGATCTGCGTACCGGACGATGGCACGTTAACTTCACAAGTTCTTATAACTATGAACGTGACTAACTATTGCTATATTGATGACGCGCCCGATGTCGCCTTCTCCACAGCGGCTCTGGTAGCCGCTTTTAGCGAGGTCAGCGGGCAGTTAACTATCCGCTGCACGCAGAATGCGGCATACAGCATTAACCTTTCCAGCATCAACGCCCTTAACGGCAGTTGGCGGCAAATGAGCCAAACGATTAATTCGACAAATTATTACCTGCAATATCAGCTTTATAAAACCGACGGTAGCGCCTGGACGCCAACAGCAGATGTCAGCCTGGTGGGAAATGGCAACGCACAGCAAACAAACTTCAAAGCTCGGGTGAACGCCTCACAGAGCAATCAACCTGCTGGCGTGTACAGTGATACGGTATTGGTTACGGTTACATATTAATGGTGATAATTATTTTTTAACCATAATACTTATAATTCACAAAAATTGAGTAGAGTTATAATATGTTATGCGATTAGCCGCTATAATATATAAAGCAAAACAATCTATTCCACCCCAAAATGTATTGTTTGATAAGGATCATGAGATGTTCCCCCACAACGAAATCTCAGTATTCCACATTAACACCTCTACGCCGATTTAAGCTTAGTCATTCTAAACTACTTGACCTACAAATTGAAAGTAAGCATGCTACTGACTTTGCTCCTGGTGGTAGCCGAAAAGTTACTTAACCTCTTAATGATCTATATAATTATAGATATTTACGCCCTCTCAACCCCCAATCATTTATGGATAGAATGAATAGTAGAGCTTTGTAAAAAATGGAGAATAGTTATGACATCAAAAATTAAATTAATAGTGTTTACCTCTATTGCTTTGTTGACTGGTTGTAAGGAAGCTGAGATCGAGGGGGTATGGTACGGTTCAGATAAAAATTTCAATAGTGGCATTATCATGTCGTTATTCGACGAGGTAAAAGAAGAGCTTGCCGGGGAACAAATTATTATATCAAATTTAAAAACCGAGGGGGGGTCTAACACTTTTTTGGTAACCTTAGGCGAAAAAAAACATTCTAAAGAATGGGTTGAGGAAATTCTTAAAAAGATTGAGCAGCGACGAAAAGATAATAAGACCACTATAACCTTATCGTTTACTGATGTAGGCGATGGGAAAGATGAGAACGAAAAAATGTTGCTCTCAGTTCTAAAAGAATTAAAAATGGAACAAACAGGAAGTATTACTTCAGAGATTAAATGGGAAGATGCTAAGGTAATTGTCTACACACAACAATTAAGTATTATGGGGCACACAGATCCTTATAGCAACTTTAACCCTAAGGTATATTGCGAATTAAAGGTTCCTTTAACAAATGAACTGTCTGGGTTAACTATAGATGCGCCACTACCAGATATCACACCCGCGGATATTCCAGAAGGAATACGTCACTCGATGACAGACAAGCAAACAATAGATTATATTAAAGAAAAAAACGAATTAAGACGTTATGTAAATATTGGCATGCAAGTTAATGGTAATAATTATCCGAACAAAGCAACATTTAGTGACGCTTTTATGAATGAGCTATCCCAGGATAACGGAATTTATAATTCTAATAGATTATCTTACTCTCTGGATTACGGAAATATACATATCGCTTATGGCAGTATCCCTGATACCAACTTCGATCCTGTTTACGGGGCTATGTTAGGCGATGTAAGCGGAAAACTTCATCGAAAATGTGACGATATGATAAAAAAAATCACGCCAGCACTTGATAAGAAACGAGCGGATGCCCTGAAATTTGCAAATGTTGGTAAGATGGAGATCAACCCTGAGTGGAAACCAGAGAGTTAATTTCATATTTAAATACAAAAGGATAAAATGGCTCCCCTCTTAGAAATGGATGAATTATCTCCTGATAAGAGAGACCAACCTTCGTAGATGATGATCTGATTTTTATGTAAATTAAATGTTAAGCAGGTTTTGGTTGTGATATAAGGGAAAAAGCTCAGCGTTCAGCCGTATGAGCATTAGCAATGGATGTGTATAACTCGCTGAAGAATAGATAAAAAGAGACCGAACACGATTCCTGTATTCGGTCCAGGGAAATGGCTCTTGGGAGAGAGCCGTGCGCTAAAAGTTGGCATTAATGCAGGCTAAGTCGCCTTGCCTTATAAGAATAGTTGACTGTGACAGGTTTTCCAGTCCGCGACAAAAGCGGTTGAAAAATTGCTGACAAAATCCGTTGCGCCAACAAAAAACCGCCGCGTTTTCTTACCAGACGCCGGCGGTTTTTTTATCTTTAAAACAACGTGATATAGGTAATTATTAGCAAAGCTTTTGCGCACGTTCGATAAATGGCGCCAAGCTCATTTTTTGTCCCGGATGCTGCGGGTCGTCGGCCTGGATGACAGAAATCGGCTGAGCGCTGGTCTTGCCGGCCTTCACTTCCTGCTCGGCGACATCATTCAGCGGATACTGCACCAGGGTGCTCGGGTTGATGGCGTACAGCGCATTACCCGGGCGGCATGTTAACATGACTTCTTCACGGGTGAACGCCCAGTTGTCCTTACCCACTTCAAAACGGCTCACGGTAATCACCTGCGGCGCCGCCAGCGCGGCGCCTGAGCTTGCCAGTAATAACATTGTCAGAACGATTTTTTTCATCATTTAGCCAGTTAATTCAATTAGGTTGCCAGGTCGCGAACAGGCTGACGGCAAGTATCGCCAGCGCGGCAAGCGCCATTTCCAGCTGTGTAGTGCGTAAAATAGTTCGTTCCGCCCACGAGCCGTTACCTGACATTCGCGGTACCAGAACATACCTGTTCACCAGCGCAATTGCTACCATCCCGGCGACCAGCGCACATTTGAACAACAACACCGTTCCCCACGGTGAGTCGCCAATCAGCTGTCCCTGTATCAACAGCGTATTGCCAATCCCGCTGGCAATCGCGCCAGCCACGGCCAGATGCCCATAGCGTGAAAAACGCATCATGGCGGTTATCGCTACCTGACGCCAGCGCCCGCGCGCCAGTCGCAGGCAGTAGACAAATGGCAACAGCCCGCCGGCCCACGCCGAGACGCAAAACAGATGTAACGCGTGATTGGTGCGCTGTAATGCGCCAACCCAACCATCATGCATCGCCGCATGCCCCACGCCAGCCATCAACAACAACTGCGCGCAAAATAGCAGTAACAATAGACGCGCCGGGCGACGGGGTTTGATCCACACGACCGCCAGCGCAATCCACGCCAGCACCACCTGCCACAGCCAAACGCCGCCAAACTGCGTCCCGATAACAGCGCGCCAGATTGTGGGTTGCCAGACATCATTCCAGCCATCGCCCATCAACCCGCCCTGCGCCATCAGCATCAAGGTAGCTGAAATAGCGCTAATCATTAGCAGGTAGCGCAGCAGTGGATAAAAGCGCTGCATCAACAGGCGACGCAGCGAGACTGGCGCCCACCATGCGCCGTACAGCGCGCAACCGAAGGCCGTCATCAATGAGATGAAGTGGACAAACCGCAGGCCGACATACACTCCCGACAGCATGGATTACTTCACGCTGAAGTGGTATTGCCCTTTGGTCTTATGGCCGTCAACGGAGACCACATGCCACTCTACGGTGTACTCGCCCGCCGCCAGCGGTTCATTCAGCGGCAGCGTTAATTGCGCTTTATTACCGTCGCTGCGGGCCAGTTTGCCGGTAGCGACAGGTTTATTCTGCGGGCCGCTGAGGGTCACGCCGCTGAAGGAGAGCTCGACGCCTTCACTAAACGTTAACGTGAGCGCCTGCGGCGAAACGGAGACCGTCGAATCGGCCGCCGGGATTTGTTGTTGCAGATGAGCATGAGCAAAAGCGCTGGCGGTGGTTAACATAGCGCTGAGAAATACGGCGGCACTTAGCGCGCGTCCGGCGATGGTTCGCATAAACATCATTCCTTTTTGTTATGTATGTTGGACAGAGAATAACCCTGTATAATAGCAGAGTCGAGCTAAGCATCCGGGACTTGCCTTTCAGCGTCACGCTTAGTAACTTTTGCGTCGTAATGAAGGAGGTACTGATGGCAAATAATCTGGCAAAAATTTCGCAAGATGAAATGGACAAGGTCAACGTTGACCTCGCAGCGGCCGGCGTCGCCTTTAAAGAACGCTACAATATGCCCGTCGTTGCCGATCTCGTCGAGCGAGAGCAACCGGCTCACCTGCGCGACTGGTTTCGTGAACGATTGATCGCGCACCGTCTGGCATCCGTGTCACTTTCCCGCCTGCCGTATGAACCGAAAGCGAAATGATTGCTCATTCCTTGAGGCTCCCCCCATTGGCAACCGCCGCACATTCTATTACGCTGGGGTTTTTGGCGAGGAGTAAGCCATGCTGCGCGTAATCGATACCGAAACCTGCGGTTTGCAGGGCGGCATTGTTGAAATTGCCTCCGTCGATATCATCGACGGCCGGATAACCAATCCCATGAGTCATCTGGTGCGCCCTGACCGCCCAATCAGCCCGCAGGCAATGGCAATCCATCGCATCACTGAAGAGATGGTGGCCGATAAGCCCTGGATTGAAGAAATCGTGCCGCACTACCAGGGCAGCCCATGGTATGTCGCCCATAACGCCAGCTTTGATCGCCGGGTATTACCGGAAATGAACGGCGAGTGGATTTGTACTATGAAGCTGGCGCGCCGCCTGTGGCCGGGGATTAAGTACAGCAATATGGGGTTGTATAAGTCGCGCAAGCTGAGCGTAGCCACCCCGCCGGGTTTGCATCACCACCGCGCGCTGTACGACTGCTATATCACCGCCGCCCTACTGTTGGATATCATGCAGGTTTCCGGCTGGTCGCCGGATGAAATGGCCGACATAACCGGCCGCCCGGCGCTGCTGACTACCTTTACCTTCGGCAAATATCGCGGCAAAGCGGTGTCGGAAGTAGCGGAAAACGATCCAGGCTATTTACGTTGGCTGTTCAATAACCTGGACCGGATGAGCCCGGAACTGCGTCTGACCCTCAAACACTATCTCGGCGAATAACGCTACACTTCCACCTTGCCGGGCAAAGTCCCTTGCGCGAGGGCGATTAAAAAGGCGTACTCCAATGCCACGCCCTCGTAGCTTTTAAACCGTCCCGACTTACCGCCATGTCCGGAATCCATATCGGTACATAACAGCAGCAGATTGTCGTCGGTTTTCAGCTCGCGTAGCTTCGCCACCCACTTCGCGGGCTCCCAATATTGCACCTGCGAATCATGCAGCCCGGTGGTCACTAACATATGCGGATAAGCCTGGGCTGAGACGCCATCATAGGGGCTATAGCTCTTCATATAGTGATAATAGGTTTCGTCCTGCGGATTCCCCCACTCCTCAAACTCACCGGTCGTGAGCGGAATAGATTCGTCGAGCATGGTGGTCAGTACGTCAACAAACGGCACCTGCGCCACCACGCCGTGGAACAAATCCGGTCGTTGGTTAATCGCCACGCCCATCAACATGCCGCCGGCGCTGCCGCCCATGCCATAACATAATTTAGGGTCGCCATATCCCTGCGCCAGCAGCGCATCGCAGACGTCCAGATAATCGTTAAAGGTATTCTTCTTGTTGAGGAATTTGCCGTCTTCATACCACTGCTGTCCAAGTTCGCCGCCGCCGCGAATATGGGCTATTGCAAAGACAAAACCTCGATCCAGCAGGCTCAAACGGCTGGCGCTAAAATCAGCGTCCATGCTGGCGCCGTAAGAGCCATAGCCGTACACCAGTAACGGGTTGGCCCCTTTGCGAAAGTGTTCGCGGTGATAAACCAGCGATACCGGCACCTCCACGCCGTCACGCGCTTTCACCCACAGGTGTTCGCTGCGATAACAGGCGGCGTCAAAGCCCTGCACTTCCTGTTGCTTGATAACCCGCCGCTCGCCGGTATCCATATCCAGCTCAAATAGCGTATCCGGGGTGGTCATCGATGAATAACCGTAGCGCAGCCTTGACGTTTCCGGTTCGGGATTATAGGCAAGCCAGGTGACGTAAGCGGGATCGTCAAAGGCAATGCCAACCACTTCCCGCGTTTTACGGTTGATCTGCCGCAGGCTGGTCAAGCCCCGCTGACGCTCCTCGACCACCAGCCAGTCGGTGAATAGAGTAAAACCTTCGAGCATCACATCAGGACGCGCCGGGATCAGCGTCTGCCACTGGTCTTCGTCGCGGAGCACGGTGCGGTAAAGCCCGAAGTTTTTGCCATCGCGATTAGAACGCAGATAAAACGCGTGCTGATAATGATCGAGGCTATATTCATGATCCTTGCGTCGTGGCAAAAAACACACCGGCTCCGCATCGGGAAGCTCCGGGTTAAGTAATAACACTTCGCTGGTAGTGGCGCTGGCAAGGTAAATCACCACAAACTGCTGGGAGGTGGTCTTATGCACGCTGACGTAAAACGTGTCGTCTTTCTCTTCGTAGACCAGTACATCGTTATCTGCGGTGGTACCAACGGCATGTCGCCAGACCTGATACGGCAGCAGCGTCGTCGGGTGTTTGCGCACGTACCACAAGAAGCGCGAGTCATTGCTCCAGGCGAATCCTGGCGTGACGTTTTCCAGGATCTCCGCCGACCATTCGCCGCTGCTCAGATCCTTAAAACGTAAGCCATACTGACGTCGTGAAAGGTAATCTTCCGCCACCGCCATCAGTTGGTTGTTCGGCGCGACGCCTAATCCGCCGAGGGTGTAAAATTCGCTTTTCGCCGCCCGTTGGTTGGCATCAAGCAAAATCTCCCATTCATCCCACTCTTCTTTGAGCACTGACTGACGTTGGTAGATCGCATATTCACAGCCCGGTTCATAAACCTGGCGATAGCGGTAGCCATTTTTGCTATAGGGAGCGGAGACCTCCCGCTGCGGAATGCGATCGATGATTTCCTTCAGCACCCGCTCCTGCAGGCTGCTTTGCGAGTCCATCACCTTTTTACCGTAGTCATTTTCCTGATGGAGATAGTCCAGCACTTCCGGGCGCGCGCGTTCGTCATCGCGCAGCCAGTAGTAATTATCGATGCGAGTGTCGCCATGTAGCGTCATGGCGTGGGGGATCCGTTTAGCTTTCGGTAGCATGCGTTATTCTTCTGCGTCTTATTATGGAATCACAAAATCACTCAGGGCATCGTGCGCCCTGAACGATGTCGTGTCTATAAGGGTGGCAAAAGTGGCCAGCGATGCAAGCGGAACGCTCTCTTTTAAGAATCAAGCGCCTGCTTTTGCGCCTGAACATCGCGTTCTATCTCTTCTCGGACATCTTCAGGCAGTTTAAGCGCGTCACCGAGCGCATCCAGGTAGCTGCGCTCCATAAAATGGTCGATATCAATTACCGCGCAGCTGAGGTAGTAAATTTCCAGCGCTTCTTGCCCATCGCGCACGCTTTGCGCCAGCCGTTGCGGGTCGAGCGGCTGGGTTAAAACCCTGTCGATCAACACCCGGCCCTGCACGTCGATGTTCGCCGCTCGCAACTGCTCTTCTATATGCTGACGTTCACGCTCGTCAATATGACCGTCGCTTTTGGCGGCGAAGACTAACGCGGTAATCAGCCGCTCGCTGCGCGCATCGAGCACAACCGGTTCCTGGGTAGACGCTGTTGATGTCTGTGTCGCGATATCTGCCTGCTGGCCGCGCATTTTTTGCTGATACTTATTCCACAGCACGCTGCCGGCCACCGCGCCACCGCCAACCAGCAGCGCGCCGGTGCCATATTTCGCCAGCAGCTTACGCGATGATTTGCTGGCGACCAACAAGCCAGCAAGGCCGCCCAAGGCGCCGGGCAGCAGGTTTTTAGCGGATGAAGATTTTTCAGCGGAGACGGGATTGCCCTGCTGGCCCAGCAGGGACTGGAGTTGATTAAGCCAGTTAGCCATAACATTCCTCATAGCGCGAGATGCAATGCCATCAGCCTAAACGACGAGACGTCAGGAAATGTTATGACTGGCTAAAGATGCGAAAATTTCCGCTTCGCCGGTTATCAGGCGGCCTTTGCTTTGCGCGGCTTTTTCGCGGCGCCTTCTTCGGCGGCACCAGGCTGAGCTTCATCCTCTGTAGGCGCAGACTCCGGCATTTCTGCCGCCGCCTCAGCATGCTCTTCTGCTTCCGGCAATTTCCCTGACTTCAGAATGTGGTGTAAGGCGTCTTTGCGCTCGGCCAGCCACATCGACATATTGTCACGCTGAGCTTCATCCAATTCCAGCGGGCACGTGACCAGCCAGTCATTGAGCACCTCTGCCAAATCGAGCATTTTGTCGTAAGCATCGGCCTCTTTTTTGCTGGCAAAAGACATTTTTTCCTCACCTTCACGGATCACGACGTATTTGATTTCAACCGCCATTGTGCAGCCTCTTTATACTGTATTTATATACAGCATATCAAATTTCGCCGCTGTTCTCAACTTACGCGTGTAAAGACAGACGCAAACGTTTTCGTTTATAATGCGCGCCATGTTCTGTTTACGCTGAGAGTAGGTTATGACTTTATTAGGCACCGCGCTGCGCCCCGCGGCCACGAAGGTAATGTTGTTAGGTTCCGGCGAGCTCGGAAAAGAAGTCGCCATTGAGTGCCAGCGGTTGGGTATTGAAACCATCGCCGTCGACCGCTATCCCGATGCGCCGGCGATGCAGGTGGCCCATCGTTCGCACGTCATCAATATGCTGCACGGCGACGCGCTGCGTGAACTGATCGCCTTAGAAAAGCCGGATTATATCGTGCCGGAGATCGAAGCCATTGCTACCGACACGCTTGTTGAGCTGGAGCTGGCCGGGCAAAAAGTAGTGCCGACGGCGAGAGCCGCAAAACTCACCATGAATCGCGAAGGCATTCGCCGCCTCGCGGCCGAAGAGCTGCAAATTCCCACCTCTGCCTATCGTTTTGCCGACAGTGAAGAGGGGTTCCGCGCTGCCGTCGACGAAATTGGTTTGCCTTGTATCATTAAGCCGGTGATGAGCTCCTCCGGTAAAGGCCAGAGCTTTATCCGCTCGGCTGACCAGCTCAGCGCCGCCTGGCAATACGCCCAACAAGGCGGGCGAGCAGGCGCCGGACGCGTCATCGTCGAAGGGATGGTAAATTTTGATTTTGAAATTACGCTGCTCACCGTCAGCGCCGTCGACGGCGTCCACTTTTGCGCCCCGGTAGGCCATCGTCAGGAAGATGGCGACTACCGTGAATCCTGGCAGCCGCAGCAGATGAGCGATCTCGCGCTGCAACGCGCGCAGGAGATCGCCCGCAAAGTGGTGCTGGCGCTGGGGGGATATGGACTGTTCGGCGTTGAATTGTTCGTTTGCGGCGATGAAGTGATCTTCAGCGAAGTCTCCCCTCGCCCGCACGATACCGGTATGGTCACTCTGATCTCGCAGGATCTTTCGGAATTCGCCCTGCACGTTCGCGCCTTCCTCGGCCTGCCGATCGGCGCCATCCGCCAGTATGGACCGGCGGCATCGGCGGTGATTTTACCGCAGCTAACCAGTGAGAACGTGACCTTTAGCAATCTACAGGCCGCCGTCGGCGCGAGTCTGCAGTTGCGTCTGTTCGGTAAACCGGAGATCGCCGGCGCGCGTCGCCTGGGGGTTACCCTGGCGGTTGCTGACAACGTCGATGAAGCCATCAGCCGCGCCAAAACCGCTGCCGCCGCGGTCGTCGTGAAGGGATAAAAAAAAGCCCGGTCGCTCACGCGGACCGGGCTTCTGTCATTACAGGCGCAGAAATTATTTCGCGCCTTCTACCGCTTCGCGGGCCAGTTTGGTGATGCGATCGTAGTCGCCGTTTTCCAGCGCGTCGGCCGGAACCAGCCAGGAGCCGCCGATGCACAGCACGCTGTTCAGCGCCAGATAGTCGCGGTAATTCGCCGGAGAGATGCCGCCGGTCGGGCAAAAACGAATGTGGCCGAATGGACCGGCAATCGCCTGCAACGCTTTCACGCCGCCGTTCGCTTCCGCCGGGAAGAATTTGAACTCTTTCAGGCCATACTGCATGCCCAGCATCAGCTCGGATACGGTGCTAATACCCGGGATCAGCGGGATGGTGCCTTCGCCGGTCGCCGCTTTCAGCAGGGATTCGGTCAGGCCCGGGCTGATAGCGAACTGCGCGCCTGCTTCAGTAACGGCTTTCAGCTGCTCAACGTTGGTCACGGTCCCGGCGCCGACAATCGCCTCCGGCACTTCTTTGGCGATAGCGCGGATAGCTTCCAGCGCGCATTCGGTGCGCAGCGTAACTTCCAGAACGCGTACACCACCGGCAACCAGCGCTTTCGCCATTGGCACCGCGTGTTCCAGCTTTTTCACCACGATAACCGGTACGACCGGGCCGTTAGTGAGGATTGCTTCTGCAGTTGTTTTCCAGTTTTTCATCAGAGTTTTCTCTCGCCAGATCTACAAATCGAATCGTCTTAAAAAGTAATGCAGGTTGCGCCCTGCTCGGCTCCGGAGAGCTTCTCACGCAGCGCGCCGAACATCTCGCGGCCGGTTCCGACCCGCGAGCTGCTCAGGTCAGGAATATGCGGCTGGCGTGCGGCCAGTTCAGCTTCATCTACCAGCAGGGTCAACTCGCCGGTCTGCCCGTTAACGCGAATCATGTCGCCATCGCGCACTTTCGCCAGCAGCCCGCCATCGTAGGCTTCAGGAGTAACATGGATGGCTGACGGTACCTTGCCTGATGCGCCGGAAAGTCGGCCATCGGTGACCAGCGCAATTTTGAAACGGCGGTCCAATAATACACCAAGTGGCGGCATAAGTTTATGTAATTCTGGCATGCCGTTCGCTTTCGGCCCCTGATGGCGTACAACGACTACACAATCTTTATCCAGCAGTCCCGCTTCAAACGCCGGCAGTACGTCGTGCTGGCTCTCAAAGACGACCGCTGGCGCTTCGATAATCTGGTTCTCAACCGGCACCGCGGAGGTCTTCATGACCGCACGACCGAGGTTACCGCTCAGCACTTTGGTACCGCCATGGCGGGAGAATGGTTTCTCGAAGGTAGCGATGACCTGATCGTCAAGCGGCGCGGTCGCCCCTTCACGCCAGTCCAGCTCACCGTTATTCAGCCAGGGTTCCATGGTGTAACGCGACAAGCCGAAGCCGGCGACGGTATTGACATCTTCATGCAGCAATCCGCCTTTCAGCAGCTCGCGCACCAGTACCGGCACGCCGCCTGCCGCCTGGAAGTGGTTAATGTCCGCCGGACCGTTTGGATACAGACGCGCCAGCAGCGGCACCACATCAGAAAGATCGGAGAAATCATCCCAGTTAATGATAATGCCCGCCGCGCGCGCCATCGCCACCAGGTGCATCGTATGGTTGGTGGAGCCGCCGGTCGCCAGCAGCGCAACGATACCGTTGACCACCACTTTTTCGTCAATCATTTTACCCAGCGGCATCCACTCATTGCCGTTGCCGGTCATGCGCGTCACCTGACGAGCTGCGGCGCTGGTCAGCGCTTCGCGCAACGGGGCATCCGGATGAACAAACGAGGAACCTGGCAGCTGCATGCCCATAAACTCAACCACCATCTGGTTGGTGTTGGCGGTACCGTAGAAGGTGCAGGTGCCCGGGGCATGATAAGAGGCGGCTTCGGATTCAAGCAGCGCCATACGGTCAACTTTACCTTCGGCGTACAGCTGACGAATGCGCACTTTTTCTTTGTTCGGCAGGCCGCTGGCCATCGGACCAGACGGAATAAACACCGACGGCAGATGGCCGAAGGAGAGCGCCGCCATGGTCAGTCCGGGAACAATTTTATCGCATACGCCAAGATACAACGCGCCGTCGAACATATTGTGCGACAGGCCGATGGCGGCAGACATGGCAATCACTTCGCGGCTCAGCAGCGACAGCTCCATGCCATCCTGGCCCTGCGTCACGCCGTCACACATTGCCGGCACGCCACCAGCCACTTGCCCTACCGCATTGGCGGAGTGCAAGGCTTTACGGATGATATCCGGATAATGTTCATAAGGCTGGTGAGCGGACAACATATCGTTATAGGAGGTGATAATAGCGATGTTGTTGCGCAACATGCTCTTCAGCGACGCTTTATCATCTGCCTGACAGGCGGCAAAACCGTGCGCCAGGTTACCGCAGGCCAACTGCGAACGATGGACGGTATCGCTTTTGGCTTGATTAATTCGTGCGAGGTAGGCTGAGCGGGTTTCGCGTGACCGTTCGATAATGCGATTTGTTACCCGTAACATTGTCGAATTCATAGAGGCTCCTCAAAATTTATCTGTCCGGCCACCGCGCGATGACGACGAATAATGGTGTAAATGGCACCACCACTGGGGCTCAGGGGCAAAATGTCTACAGGCAGTGTAATAAAAAAAGCCCCGGGGGTGAATCCTCCCGGGGCTTAAAAGATTAAAAATTATGCGCCAGACTGCGCCAGATCATGTTACCGGTAAAATAACTCTCCCGGATTAACGCTAGTCTTACTCGAATTCGTTCCAGGAACGGCCATCGCGGGTGATCATCGCCACCGACGCCACCGGTCCCCAGGTACCAGCCTGGTAAGGCTTCGGCGCATCGCCGTCGGCCGCCCATGCTCCGGTAATGGAGTCAACCCACTTCCACGCTTCTTCCACTTCATCGCGACGCACGAACAGCGCCTGAATACCGCGCATGGTTTCCAGCAGCAGGCGTTCATAGGCATCCGCTAAGTGCGTCTGATTGAAGGTTTCGGAGTAGCTCAGATCCAGCTTGGTGATCTGCAGATTATGCTTGTGATCGAGGCCTGGAACTTTGTTAAGCACCTGAATATCAACACCTTCATCCGGCTGCAGACGAATGGTCAATTTATTCTGCGGCAGCTCCTGCCAGGTCTCTTTAAACAGGTTCAGTTCCGGAGTTTTGAAATACACCACCACTTCGGAGCATTTCGTCGGCAGGCGTTTACCGGTACGCAGGTAGAACGGCACCCCAGCCCAACGCCAGTTATCGATATCCACGCGAATGGCTACGAAGGTCTCCGTGTTGCTGGATTTGTTAGCGCCCTCTTCTTCCAGATAGCCCGGTACTTTTTTACCTTGCGCAAACCCGGCGGTGTACTGACCGCGGACGGTTTTCTCACGCACGTTCGAGCGATCGATACGGCGCAGCGATTTCAGCACTTTCACTTTTTCATCGCGGATGCTGTCGGCAGTCAGATCCGACGGCGGCGACATGGCGATCATGCACAGGATCTGCAGCAAATGGTTCTGGATCATGTCGCGCATCTGCCCGGCTTGATCGAAATAACCCCAGCGGCCTTCAATACCCACTTCTTCCGCTACGGTGATTTCAACGTGGTCAATGGTGCGGCAGTCCCAGTTATTAACAAACAAGGAGTTAGCAAAGCGCAGCGCCAGCAGGTTCAGTACCGTCTCTTTACCCAAATAATGGTCGATACGGTAAACCTGGCACTCTTCGAAATACTCGCCCACCTGGTCATTAATTTCCCGGGAGGTTTCCAGCGAGGTACCGAGCGGTTTTTCCATCACTACCCGCGCGGGCTTGGCATTCAGCTTCGCTTCGCCCAGGCCTTTGCAGATAGCGCCGAACGTGCTTGGCGGCATCGCGAAGTAGTTAATGGTGACGCGGTTTTCCTGATCCAGCATATCGCCCAGACGCGTAAAACCGCTGGTATCGTTGACATCAAGATTACAGAAGTCCAGACGACCGCTCAGGGTATCCCATAAACCTTCGTCGATTTTCTCTTTCATGAAGGTTTCTAACGCTTCACGCACAACTTTGGTGTAAGCGTCTTTATCCCAATCAGCGCGACCGACGCCGATGATGCGGGTTTCAGGGTTAATCTGGCCAGCTTTTTCAAGCTGATACAGGGAAGGCAACAGTTTACGGCGCGCGAGGTCACCTTTCGCGCCGAAAATGACCAGATCGCATGCCTGGGCCGTTTGCGTTACCGCCATGTCATTCTCCTCAGTTGATAGTCTGGTGCTTATGCCAGGCTAAATTTGTAATTTTCTTACGCTGCACTGTACTGTGTTTACGAATTTCCTGAAACCCTTGGCGGTGCTTTCCCGACGTTACCGCACATAGAGGAAAAGCGTTCGCCGACAAATTGGGCATCAGGCTAAGAATGTTCGTTGTTTCGTCTGGTTTTCAGTTAGTAAAATACGACTCTGATCATGTAATGAAAAAAAACGACATTTTTTCTCGTCATTCCTCACCGCTTCTGATTGCGGAGGGGTATATTCTTGCTAAAACGCCTGATGATTTCACCCATTAATGAAATCGTTTCCATTGATGAGCGCCTGTAAACAATGAACATGCTGGAAAAAATCCAGTCCCGACTGGAAAACCTTAGCAAATCTGAACGCAAAGTGGCGGAAGTCATTCTTGCCACACCGGCGCAGGCCATTCACTCAAGCATAGCGGCCCTCGCGCTGGAAGCCGGCGTCAGCGAGCCGACCGTAAACCGATTTTGTCGCAGCCTGGAAACCCGGGGGTTCCCCGATTTTAAACTGCACCTGGCGCAAAGTCTGGCACACGGTACCCTCTATGTTAACCGTAATGTCGATGAAGACGACAGCGTCGAATCCTATACGGCGAAAATTTTCGAATCGGCGATGGCCAGCCTCGATCAGGTACATCATGCGCTGGATATGTCCGCGGTCAACCGGGCAGTCGATCTGCTTACCCAGGCGAAGAAAATTTCCTTCTTCGGCCTGGGGTCTTCAGCAGCCGTCGCGCATGACGCGATGAATAAATTTTTCCGTTTTAACGTCCCGGTCATCTACTCCGACGATATTGTCCTGCAGCGCATGAGCTGTATGAATTGTAACGATGATGACGTGGTGGTCATCATTTCACATACCGGACGCACCAAAAGCCTGGTTGAACTGGCGCAGTTAGCGCGTGAAAACGATGCCATGGTCATTGCCATCACTTCAGCCGGGACCCCGCTGGCGCGGGAGTCGACGCTGGCTATTACCCTGGATGTTCCGGAAGACACCGATATTTATATGCCGATGGTGTCGCGCCTGGCCCAGCTCACGGTGATTGATGTGCTGGCGACCGGCTTTACCCTGCGCCGTGGAGCAAAATTCAGAGATAACTTGAAGAGGGTCAAGGAAGCGCTGAAGGAATCGCGCTTTGATAAAGAACTACTCATTAGTAGTGATAAACAATAATAGTCATTATAAGTCAGAGACCAATTATGTCCCGGCAGCGTAGCAGTTCCGCCCGTTAGCGGATTTGGCGCTACCGAATCCATGTTCACGCAACACCAAAGTTGTTTCAGTCAACGGAGTATTACATGTCCAGAAGGCTTCGCAGAACCAAAATCGTAACGACCTTAGGCCCGGCAACTGACCGCGATAACAACCTCGAAAAAGTTATCGCCGCGGGCGCTAACGTCGTACGCATGAACTTCTCTCACGGTACCCCGGAAGATCACCAGCTCCGCGCAGACAAAGTCCGTGAAATTGCAGCAAAACTGGGCCGTCACGTTGCGATTCTCGGCGACCTGCAGGGGCCGAAAATCCGCGTCTCTACCTTCAAAGAAGGCAAAATTTTCCTCAACATTGGTGACAAATTCCTGCTCGACGCCAACCTGGGCAAAGGCGAAGGCGATAAAGAAAAAGTCGGCATCGACTATAAAGGCCTGCCGGCGGACGTCGTTCCAGGCGATATCCTGCTGCTCGACGATGGACGCGTGCAGCTGAAGGTCCTGGAAGTACAGGGGATGAAAGTTTTCACCGAAGTTACCGTTGGTGGCCCGCTATCTAACAATAAAGGTATCAACAAACTCGGCGGCGGGCTGTCTGCAGAAGCGTTAACCGATAAAGACAAAGCCGATATCGTTACCGCCGCAAAAATTGGCGTTGATTACCTGGCGGTCTCCTTCCCGCGCTGCGGCGAAGACCTGAACTACGCTCGCCGTCTGGCCCGTGACGCTGGCTGCGATGCGAAAATCGTCGCTAAAGTCGAGCGTGCGGAAGCGGTCTGCGACCAGGATGCCATGGACGACGTTATTCTCGCCTCCGATGTGGTGATGGTAGCTCGCGGCGATCTCGGTGTGGAAATCGGCGATCCGGAACTGGTGGGTATCCAGAAGGCGCTGATCCGCCGCGCTCGCCAGCTTAACCGCTCGGTCATCACCGCCACGCAGATGATGGAATCAATGATTACCAATCCGATGCCGACCCGCGCGGAAGTCATGGACGTGGCGAACGCCGTACTGGACGGTACCGATGCCGTGATGCTCTCCGCGGAAACCGCTGCCGGCCAGTATCCGTCTGAAACCGTCGCCGCGATGGCGCGGGTGTGCCTGGGCGCGGAGAAGATCCCAAGTCTCAACGTTTCCAAACACCGTCTTGACGTCCAGTTCGACAATGTCGAAGAAGCGATTGCCATGTCGGCGATGTATGCGGCCAACCACCTGAAAGGTATTACCGCGATTATCACCATGACCGAGTCCGGCCGCACCGCGTTGATGACTTCACGTATCAGCTCCGGCCTGCCAATTTTCGCCCTCTCCCGTCACGAGCGTACTCTGAACCTGACGGCGCTCTATCGTGGCGTGACGCCGGTGCATTTCGACAGCCATAACGACGGCGTTGCCGCCGCGCACGACGCGGTTAACCTGCTGCGTGATAAAGGCTATCTGGTCTCCGGCGACCTGGTGGTCGTCACCCAGGGCGACGTGATGAGCACCATCGGCAGCACCAACACCACCCGTATCCTGACCGTTGAGTAATCGCCTTCAGTGATGAAAAAGCCTCCTTACGGAGGCTTTTTTATGCTTGTTATCCTGGTAAATGCAGGCATCACAACATGCCGGCGATGGTAGCATACGGAAATGTTTTGTAGGCCCGCGCAAGCGCAGCGCCGCCGGGCAATATCCGCAGATAAGGAGCCGCTTTTGCGCCGGATGGCGGCTGCGCCTTATCCGGCCTACGGTCAGGTAAATGCAGGCGCCGTAGCCCTGCTCAGCGCAGCATACAGCTTACTTCTTCGGAAACAGTTCGTTGCGCTTGTAAGGCTCGGTTTCGCCCGGCTTACGCGTCTTCAGCAGTTTCAGGATCCAGGTATACTGCTCAGGATGCGGCCTGACGAAAATCTCAACCTCTTCGTTCATACGGCGCGCAATCGTCGTATCATCAGCTTCCAGCAGATCGTCCATCGGCGGGCGCACCAACACCGTCAGGCGATGCGTTTTACCGTCATACACCGGGAACAGCGGTACTACACGCGCGCGGCAGACTTTCATCAAACGACCAATCGCTGGAAGAGTCGCTTTATAAGTCGCGAAGAAATCGACAAATTCGCTATGCTCGGCGCCGTGATCCTGGTCGGGCAGATAATAGCCCCAGTATCCCTGGCGAACCGATTGAATGAACGGCTTGATACCATCGTTACGCGCGTGCATCCGCCCGCCGAAACGACGGCGCACGGTGTTCCAGACATAGTCAAATACCGGATTCCCCTGGTTATGGAACATCGCCGCCATTTTTTGCCCACCCGAAGCCATCAGCATTGCCGGAATATCCACGCCCCAGGCGTGCGGCACTAAAAAGATGACCTTTTCATTATTACGCTGCAGCTCGTCGATGATCTCTTTCCCTTGCCAGTCAACGCGGGACATCACGCGCTGCGGATCGCGCATGCCCAGTTCGGCCATCATCACCATTGCCTGCGGAGCCGACATATACATCGCATCTATGATAGCTTCACGCTCTTGCTCGCTTTTTTCCGGGAAGCAGTACAACAGGTTAATCTGCGCCCGACGTCGCGAGCTCTTTGCCAGACGTCCAACGAAACGCCCCAATTTGCCGAGAATAGGATCGCGGAAAGAGGGAGGGGTCAGCGCAATACCGGCGAAGGCGAAAACGCCCAACCACGCGCCCCAATAGCGCGGCAGTAAAAAAGATTTCTCAAATTTAGGGATAAACTCAATGTTATTTTTTTTCGTTTCCATGCCCGGTCCGCAGAAGGTCTGCTCAATCAATAAAGATAATGGCTTAGTTTAGCGATACGTCACTCATCGCACAAAAGAAAAAGCCGGCGCATTACGGGCGCCGGCTTTCTGTAATGATTATTCAGGCTAATCAAAGCGCAGTTGCGGGATAACCTCTTTGGCCTGCGCCAGATAATCGGTACGATCGGAACCGGTTAAGCCTTCGGTACGCGGCAGTTTCGCCGTCAGCGGGTTAACCGCCTGCTGGTTAATCCAGACTTCATAGTGCAGGTGCGGGCCAGTAGAACGCCCGGTATTGCCCGACAGCGCGATACGATCGCCGCGTTTCACTTTCTGCCCCGGTTTCACCAGCAGCTTGCGCAGGTGCATATAGCGGGTGGTATAGGTTCGGCCATGACGCACGGCAACATAGTAGCCTGCCGCGCCGCTGCGTTTCGCCACCACCACTTCACCATCGCCGACGGAAAGCACCGGCGTGCCCTGCGGCATAGCGAAGTCAACGCCGCGATGCGGCGCGACGCGCCCGGTCACCGGATTCAGGCGGCGCGGGTTGAAGTTAGACGACACGCGGAACTGACGCGAAGTCGGGAAGCGCAGGAAGCCCTTCGCCAGGCCCGTACCGTTGCGATCGTAGAATTTGCCATCTTCGGCGCGGATCGCGTAATAGTCTTTACCATCGGAACGTAAACGCACGCCTAACAGCTGGCTCTGCTCGCGCTTGCCATCAAGCATTTCACGCGACATCAGGACCGAGAATTCATCGCCTTTTTTCAGCTTACGGAAGTCCATCTGCCACTGCATCGCTTTGATGACCGCGCTGATTTCCGAGCTGGTAAGGCCAGCATCACGGGCGCTGGAGACGAAGCTGGCGCCAACGGTGCCTTTCAGGACGTTGTTGACCCAATCCCCTTTCTGCAGCTCGCTGCTCATTTTAAAACCATTGGCGACGCGGTTATAAGTACGCGTCTCACGGCGTGACATCTCCCACGTCAGGCTTTGTAGATCGCCATCAGCGGTTAGCGTCCAGGAGAGCTGTTGACCAATTTTAAGATTACGCAGCTCTTTATCAGCAGAGGAGAGTTGAGCGATATCGCCCATATCAATACCGTACTGATTGAGAATACTGCTCAGCGTATCGCCGGTAGAAACCACATATTCATGGCCGCCGGAGTCGCTATCGGATTTGTCATCGAGCTCATCCTGCGGGATAGCTTCTTCTTCCTGCGGCGCCTGATCGATGGGTTCGGAAGCTTCCGGCAGCAGAGAGCGGATTTCGCTTTTTTCCAGCTCAATCGTTCTGACTATCGGGGCTGATTCCGGGTGGTAGATGTAGGGCCGCCAGACGGCGACCGCTAACGTTAGAACGCTCAACGACCCCAGCATAACGCGATGGGGTCGCGGCAGATTGTTGAATGCCTGAGTGACAGCGCGGGCTATCTGTTGCACGTATTCACTTCCTCGTTAATCTCCTTTCAGGCAGCTTGAATACTGATGCCCCAACTGGCTCAGGAACTGCGGGTAACTGTCTTTACCCAACTTAATTCCGATTCCAAGTGGATCCAGGGTTCCCATGCGCACGGAGGTCCCCCTGGCAACAGCTTCGATGACCGCTGGCCTGAATTGTGGCTCAGCAAAAACGCAAGTCGCTTTTTGCTCAACCAACTGTGTTCTTATTTCGTGTAAACGCTGCGCACCAGGCTGGATTTCAGGGTTGACGGTAAAATGCCCCAATGAGGTCAAACCGTAATGTTTTTCGTAGTAGCCATAGGCATCATGAAAAACGAAATACCCCTTACCTTTCACCGGCGCCAGCTCGTTACTGACCTGATTGTCGGTTGCGGCTAATTTTGCCTCAAATTCCTTCAGGTTGGCGTCAAGTTTGGCTCGACTCTGCGGCATAAGTTCCAATAATTTATCGTGGATTGCAACCGCTGAGAGCCGCGCTATCTCTGGGGAGAGCCACAGATGCATATTGTAAATGCCGTGATGGTGATCGCCGTCACTTTTTTCGCCATTAGCATGTTCGTGACCATGTTCGTCATCGTCATCATCCGTCCCTTTGATGAGCAACGGTTTCACCCCATCCAACTGGGCGATGGTGACCTTTTTCTGCTCCGCAATGCTTTGCGTTGACTTGTCCATAAAGGCTTCCATTTCTGGACCAATCCATACCACTAAGTCTGCGTTCTGTAAGCGTTTTACATCAGACGGGCGTAGTGAATAATCATGCTCGGAAGCCCCGTCAGGCAATAACACCTGAGTCTCCGTCACGCCATCGGCGATAGCGGAAGCGATAAAGCCAAGGGGTTTCATGGAAGCGACGACGGCGGCATTAGCTACCGGGGCATGAGCGAACAAAAAAGCGGCGCTAAGTCCAGCGCAAAGAAGCGTATTTTTATGTAACATAATGCGACTAATCATCGTAATGAGCGAAAGTGATGTGATATTATAACATTCAATCGCTAGTGCAACCCCTAATTTGACATGACGAATCTTGTAACGCTGGAAAAAGTCGCGGTCGTCTACGGCCAGCGGCGCGTGTTGTCTGACATTTCGCTAACGCTAAAACCAGGCAAAATTTTAACACTTCTTGGCCCGAACGGCGCCGGGAAATCGACGCTGGTGCGCGTGGTGCTCGGCCTGGTGACGCCGACCGAAGGTGCTATCCAGCGCGAGAAAAATCTGCGTATCGGCTACGTACCACAAAAACTGCATCTTGATGCTACTATGCCGCTGACGGTCAGCCGCTTTATGCGCCTGCGTCCAGGTACGCGCAAGCAGGATATTATGCCGGCGCTGCAACGCGTGCAGGCCGGGCATCTTATCGATGCGCCAATGCAAAAACTCTCCGGCGGCGAAACCCAGCGCGTGTTGCTGGCGCGGGCCCTGCTGAATCAGCCACAACTGCTGGTGCTGGATGAACCTACCCAGGGCGTCGACGTCAATGGGCAGGTAGCGCTGTATGATTTAATTAATCAACTGCGTCAGGAGCTGAACTGCGCGGTCTTAATGGTTTCCCACGATCTCCACCTGGTGATGGCCAAAACCGATGAAGTGCTGTGCCTGAACCAGCATATTTGCTGCTCCGGAACTCCGGAAGTGGTCTCGATGCACCCGGAATTTATCTCCATGTTCGGCCCGCGCGGCGCGGAACAGCTGGGGATTTATCGTCACCAACATAATCACCGCCACGACCTGCAGGGGCGGATTGTACTGCGTCGGGGAAATGGCCGCTAATGATTGAATTACTGTTACCCGGCTGGTTAGCCGGCATGATGCTCGCCTGCGCGGCGGGCCCCCTGGGTTCGTTCGTTGTCTGGCGAAGAATGTCCTACTTTGGCGATACGCTGGCGCATGCTTCCTTGCTTGGGGTGGCGTTTGGTCTGCTGCTCAACGTGAATCCGTTTTATGCGGTTATCGTGGTCACGCTGCTGCTGGCGGGCGGCCTGGTGTGGCTGGAAAAACGCCCTCACCTGGCGGTCGATACCCTGCTGGGTATTATGGCCCACAGCGCGCTGTCGCTCGGTCTGGTGGTGGTGAGCCTGATGTCGAACGTGCGCGTCGACCTGATGGCCTATCTGTTTGGCGATCTGTTAGCCGTTACCCCACAGGATTTAATCTCCATTGCATTAGGCGTGGTGGTGGTGGTCGCGATATTGCTCTGGCAATGGCGTAACCTGCTGGCGATGACCATCAGCCCTGATTTAGCGTTTGTTGACGGCGTGAAGTTACAGCGGGTTAAGCTGCTGCTGATGCTGGTGACGGCATTGACTATCGGCGTGGCAATGAAATTCGTCGGCGCGCTGATCATCACTTCGCTGTTGATAATCCCGGCCGCTACCGCCCGCCGCTTTGCCCGCACGCCGGAACAGATGGCCGCGGTAGCCGTTGGCGTGGGTATGCTGGCGGTAACCGGGGGATTAACTTTCTCGGCGTTCTACGATACCCCAGCAGGACCTTCGGTTGTGCTGTGCGCTGCGGCGCTGTTTGTTCTGAGTATGATGAAGAAAACGGCGAGTTGATTGAGAGACTACCCGGTAGCGGAAAGCTACCGGGTTTCATCAGGGCATTTCCGGCGGGGTAATACCGAAGTGATTCCAGGCGCGCACCGTCGCCATTCGGCCACGCGGCGTGCGCTGCAGGAACCCCTGCTGAATTAAGTACGGCTCCAGCACGTCTTCAATGGTTTCCCGCTCCTCGCCAATAGCCGCCGCGAGGTTATCGAGGCCGACCGGACCACCAAAGAATTTATCGATCACCGCCAATAGCAGCTTGCGATCCATATAATCAAACCCTTCGGCATCCACGTTGAGCATATCCAGCGCCTGAGCGGCGATTTCCGCCGAGATAGAGCCATCGTGGCGCACTTCGGCAAAATCGCGCACCCGGCGCAGCAGGCGGTTGGCGATACGCGGCGTACCGCGTGCGCGGCGGGCGACTTCCAGCGCCCCTTCCTCGCTCATCTCCAGCCCCATATGACGGGCGCTGCGACCAACGATATGCTGCAGGTCAGGCACCTGATAAAACTCGAGGCGCTGTACGATACCGAAGCGGTCGCGCAGCGGCGAAGTCAATGAGCCGGCGCGGGTGGTGGCGCCAATCAGGGTAAACGGCGGCAGATCGATTTTAATCGAGCGCGCGGCCGGGCCTTCGCCAATCATGATATCCAGTTGGTAATCTTCCATCGCCGGATACAGCACCTCTTCCACTACCGGTGAAAGGCGGTGGATCTCATCAATAAACAGGACATCATGCGGCTCAAGGTTGGTCAGCATTGCCGCCAGGTCGCCAGCCTTTTCCAGCACCGGGCCGGAGGTGGTACGCAGATTCACGCCCATTTCGTTGGCGACGATATTGGCAAGCGTGGTTTTCCCCAACCCTGGCGGGCCAAAAATTAACAAGTGATCGAGCGCATCGCCGCGCAGTTTCGCCGCCTGGATAAAGATCTCCATCTGCGAACGCACCTGCGGCTGGCCGACGTACTCTGCGAGCAATTTGGGGCGGATAGCGCGGTCAGCGGCCTCTTCGAAACCAATGCTGTCGCCTGATACCAGCCGATCTGCTTCAATCATCCCTTACCTCACAACGCCGCGCGCAGCGCTTCGCGGATTAGCGTTTCACTGTTAGCATCCGGACGGGCGATTTTGCTCACCATCCGGCTGGCCTCTTGTGGTTTATAGCCCAGCGCCACCAGCGCGGCAACCGCTTCTTGCTCCGCGTCGTCGGCAGTTGGGCCGGCAGGCGTGGTCAGCACCAGATCGGCGGCCGGAGTAAACAGGTCGCCATGCAGGCCTTTGAAGCGATCTTTCATCTCGACGATTAAACGCTCGGCAGTTTTCTTGCCGATACCCGGCAGTTTCACCAGCGAGGCGACTTCTTCACGCTCAACGGCGTTCACAAACTGCTGCGCCGACATGCCGGAAAGGATAGCCAGCGCCAGCTTCGGCCCGACGCCGTTGGTTTTGATAAGCTCTTTAAACAGGGTGCGTTCCTGCTTGTTGTTAAAGCCGTACAGCAGCTGCGCGTCTTCGCGTACCACAAAATGGGTGAAGACGATGGCTTCCTGCCCGGCTTCCGGTAGCTCGTAGAAGCAGGTCATCGGCATATGGACTTCATAACCTACGCCCCCGGTTTCCAGTAATACCAGCGGGGGTTGCTTTTCGAGAATGATGCCTCTGAGTCTGCCTATCACGTAGCGCTCCTGAATAAAGGGCCGAAAGTTTAATGCGTTATCATAAAAAAAGGCTGGATGAATATCCAGCCTGATTTGTGATTATCGTAACCGCCCTCGCGCCAGATTGAGCCGGGTCTCGCTAATCTGAGCCAGGTTCTGACTGAGGTGGCAATGGGTGATGGCGATGGCCAGCGCATCCGCCGCATCCGCCTGCGGATTTGCCGGAAGTTTCAGCAAGGTACGCACCATATGCTGTACCTGGCTCTTTTCCGCGCTACCAATGCCGACGACGGTTTGCTTAACCTGGCGGGCGGCGTACTCAAAGACCGGCAGGTCCTGGTTCGTCGCCGCGACAATCGCCACTCCGCGCGCCTGCCCAAGCTTCAACGCCGAATCGGCATTTTTCGCCATAAAGACCTGCTCGATAGCGAAATAGTCGGGCTGGAACTGGGTAATAATTTCGGTGACGCCGGCGTAAATCAGCTTAAGCCGCGACGGCAGATCGTCTACTTTGGTGCGGATACATCCGCTGCCAAGGTAGCTCAACTGCCGTCCGACCTGGCGAATCACGCCATAACCGGTCACGCGTGACCCCGGGTCAATGCCGAGAATAATGGCCATCACGCGCCTCCAGTAATAACTCACCCGCAATACCGGCTACCGGCATCACAGCGTTGCGGCAACCTCATCAGAGATTTCGCCGTTATGATACACTTCCTGCACGTCGTCGCAGTCTTCCAGCATATCAATAAGGCGCAGCAGCTTCGGCGCGGTTTCCGCATCCATATCCGCTTTAGTCGACGGGATCATTGAGACTTCAGCAGCATCGGCTTTCAGGCCTGCGGCTTCCAGCGCATCACGTACCGCGCCCATCTCTTCCCAGGCGGTGTAAACGTCAATGGCGCCGTCATCATAGGTGACAACGTCTTCAGCACCCGCTTCCAGCGCAGCTTCCATGATGGTGTCTTCATCGCCTTTCTCGAAGGAGATCACGCCTTTTTTGCTGAACAGATAGGCCACAGAACCGTCGGTTCCGAGGTTACCACCGGTTTTGGTAAAGGCGTGGCGCACTTCGGCTACGGTACGGTTACGGTTGTCGCTCAGACATTCAACCATTACCGCGGTGCCGCCCGGGCCGTAACCTTCATAAATGATGGTTTCCATGTTCGCGTCTTCATCACCGCCGACGCCGCGCGCGATAGCGCGGTTCAGGGTGTCGCGAGTCATGTTGTTGGACAGCGCTTTATCTACCGCCGCGCGCAGACGCGGGTTGGATGCCGGATCGCCGCCGCCCAGACGCGCAGCGGTGACCAGCTCGCGAATGATTTTAGTAAAGATCTTACCGCGCTTGGCATCTTGCGCCGCTTTGCGGTGTTTGGTGTTGGCCCATTTACTATGACCTGCCATAAAAAACTCTCCAAAAAAGCCGTCTTTCCGCGGCAAACGCCGCGGGAAGTTACCCGGCGTTAATTACAAATTCTTCAATCGCCTGCCGGTTGCTCCACGATTTAGTTAGCGCGGCGGCATCCGACGCGCTAACCCAGCGGTAATCCAGATGTTCAGTGAAAACAATCTGGCGCTCATGGGGCAGCGCAAGACGGAACCAGAATTCCGTATTGCGCTCGACGCCCGGCGCATAGCGATGACGTAAGTGAGAAAATATCTCGAACTCCACCGTACGCTGACAGTCAATTAAGGCCAGTTGCTCGCGAGCAACGTCAATGGCGACCTCTTCCTTTACTTCGCGCGCGGCGGCCTGCAACGCGGTTTCCCCCTCTTCCAGGCTGCCGGTAACCGACTGCCAGAAAGCGGGATCGTCGCGTCGCTGCAACATCAGCACCCGCTTCGTATCTTCGGCGTAAATCACCACCAGAACGGAGACGGGCAGCTTGAATGACATCTTAGTTGTTCTCCGGAGACTCTTTTGCCTCTTTCGCCACAACCTGAATCCCCAGTTCGCCTAACGCGGCAGGATTCGCGAAGCTCGGCGCTTCGGTCATCAGGCACGCGGCAGCCGTGGTTTTCGGGAAGGCGATAACGTCACGGATGTTATCGGTACCGGTCAGCAGCATGGTCAGGCGATCGAGGCCAAACGCCAGGCCGGCGTGCGGCGGGGTACCGTATTTCAGCGCATCCAGCAGGAAGCCGAATTTTTCACGCTGTTCTTGTTCGTTAATGCCCAGAATAGCAAACACGGTTTGCTGCATTTCACCGCTGTGGATACGCACCGAACCACCACCGACTTCGTAGCCATTGATGACCATGTCGTAGGCGTTAGCCACAGCGTCTTCCGGCGCGGCTTTCAGCTCAGCGGCGGTCATATCTTTCGGCGAGGTGAACGGGTGGTGCATCGCGGTCAGGCCGCCTTCGCCGTCGTCTTCGAACATCGGGAAGTCGATAACCCACAGCGGCGCCCATTTGGTCTCGTCGGTGAGATTCAGGTCTTTGCCCAGCTTCAGACGCAGCGCGCCGAGGGCATCAGCAACCACTTTCTTGTTGTCAGCGCCGAAGAAGATCATGTCGCCGTCCTGCGCGCCGGTGCGCTCAAGGATAGCTTCCACGATTTCGGCGTTGAGGAATTTCGCCACCGGGCTATTGATACCTTCAAGGCCCTTCGCACGCTCGGTTACTTTAATATAGGCCAACCCTTTCGCACCGTAGATCTGCACGAATTTGCCGTATTCATCAATCTGTTTACGGGTCAGCGCCGCACCGCCCGGTACGCGTAAGGCAGCAACGCGGCCTTTGGCGTCGTTAGCCGGGCCAGAGAAGACGGCGAATTCTACTGCTTTCACCAGATCGGCTACGTCTACCAGCTCCATCGGGTTACGCAGGTCCGGTTTATCGGAACCGTAACGACGCTCCGCTTCGGCAAAGGTCATCACCGGGAATTGACCGAGGTCTACGCCCTTCACGTCCTGCCACAGCTTACGTACCAGCTCTTCCATCACTTCACGCACCTGCGGTGCGGTCATGAACGAGGTTTCAACATCAATCTGGGTAAATTCAGGCTGACGGTCGGCACGCAGGTCTTCGTCGCGGAAGCATTTGACTATCTGATAGTAACGATCGAAACCGGACATCATCAGTAGCTGTTTGAACAGCTGTGGAGACTGCGGCAGTGCGTAGAATTTACCTTTATGGACGCGCGACGGCACCAGATAGTCACGCGCGCCTTCCGGCGTAGCTTTGGTCAGCATCGGGGTTTCGATATCGAGGAACCCGTGATCGTCCATGAAGCGGCGCACGAAGCTGGTGATTTTTGCGCGGGTTTTCAGGCGCTGAGCCATTTCCGGACGACGCAGGTCCAGATAGCGGTATTTCAGGCGCGCTTCTTCGGTGTTGACGTGGTTGGAGTCCAGCGGCAGCGCTTCCGCGCGGTTGATGATGGTCAGGTCAGACGCCAGCACTTCGATTTCGCCGGTGGCCATCTCGCGGTTGACGTTGCGCTCTTCACGCGCACGCACGGTACCGGTGATTTGAATGCAGAACTCATTACGCAGTTCGGAAGCCAGTTTTAATGCATCCGCACGATCCGGATCGAAAAACACCTGCACGATGCCTTCACGGTCGCGCATATCAATGAAGATAAGGCTTCCGAGATCACGACGACGGTTGACCCAACCACACAGGGTCACTTGCTGCCCCACGTGGGACTGACGTAGCTGTCCGCAATATTCTGTACGCATGAGATATCCCTTAACTTAGCCGCAGGCGGATGTTGCCTGCCTTGCAGGCGACGAGGTCGCAGCTTTGCTGAATGTCACTACTGAATGAAAAAAGGCGGCTATTATACTGGAAATTCTGTCTGACGATAAGCCCGACGCAGTTTGTACGCTGCTTTGCTGCGCGCTTATTGCTTGTGCTCACATAAATTAACAAAATTTGTTACCCTTGAGCTGAATTAGCAACGGTATTGTAGCGGCCTGACAACAGAACAAGATACGGGGATACCATGTTAGAACTCAATGCGAAAAACACTGCGCTGGTCGTTATTGACCTGCAAGAAGGCATTTTACCCTTTGCCGGCGGTCCGCATCGCGCCGACGAGGTGGTGACGCGCGCGGCAAAGCTGGCTGAAAAATGTCGTCAACAGGGTTCGCCCGTCATCATGGTTCGAGTGGGCTGGTCCGCCGATTTCGCCGAAGCGTTAAAACAGCCGGTAGATGCCCAGGCTGGCGCCGTAAAATTACCTGAAAACTGGTGGGTCTATCCGCCGGCGCTCGGCAAACAGGATAGCGATATCGAAGTCACGAAACGCCAGTGGGGCGCGTTCTACGGTACCGATCTTGAACTGCAGCTTCGCCGCCGTGGTATCGACACCATTATTCTTTGCGGTATCTCCACCAATATCGGCGTGGAATCCACCGCCCGCAATGCCTGGGAACTGGGTTTCAGTCTGGTCATCGCCGAGGATGCATGCAGCGCCGCCTCCGCCGAACAGCATCAGGGCAGTATGACCCATATCTTCCCGCGCATCGCCCGCGTGCGCAGCACTGAGGACATTCTCACCGCCTTATGATTTATATCGGGCTCCCGCAATGGTCGCACCCTAAATGGGTGCGCCTTGGCATCACCGGCCTTGAAGAGTATGCCCGCCATTTTAACTGCGTGGAGGGTAATACCACCCTGTATGCCTTACCAAAGGCCGAGATTGTCGATCGCTGGTATCAACAAACTCACGATGATTTTCGCTTCTGTTTTAAATTCCCGGCCACGATTTCGCATCAGGCGGCACTGCGCGACTGCGACGATTTAAGCCACGAATTTTTTACTCGTCTGGCGCCGCTGGAATCGCGCATCGGCCAGTACTGGCTGCAGTTGCCCGCCACCTTCGGCCCGCGCGACCTCCCTGCCCTGTGGCAGTTTCTCGATACGCTACCGAAAAACTTCACCTACGGCGTTGAAGTTCGCCATCCTGAGTTTTTCGCCAAAGGCGATGCTGAACAACAGCTTAATCGTGGCTTGCACCGGCGCAACGCCAACCGCGTGATCCTCGATAGCCGCCCGGTACATAGCGCCGTCGCGCGCAACCCGGCGATGATTGACGCGCAAAAAAAGAAACCCAAAGTTCCGGTTCACGCGGTCATGACCGCGGAGCAGCCGATGGTGCGTTTTATCGGCAGCGACGATATGGCGCAGAATCGCGAATTATTTCGCGTCTGGTTACAGACGCTGCCAAAGTGGCATCAGTCAGCCACGCCATGGCTGTTTCTACATACCCCGGATATCGCCCAGGCGCCTGAACTGGTGGATACGCTATGGGAAGATTTACGCGCGGTGCTGCCGGGCGTCGGCGCCGCGCCGTCAATTCCGCAGCAATCCTCGCTTTTCTGATATCCTGCTATGATAGTCGGAGCCACCTGACATAATTAAAGGGAGTTTTGGGTATGGTCAGCGCGCTGTATGCGGTTTTGGGTGCGTTATTGTTAATCAAGTTTTCCTTCGACGTGGTACGTCTGCGCATGCAGTATCGCGTCGGCTATGGCGACGGTGGTTTTAGCGAACTACAGGTCGCTATTCGCGTTCATGGCAATGCGGTGGAATACGTCCCCATTGGGCTCATTCTGCTGTTGTTCATGGAAATGAACGGCGCACTAACCTGGATGGTGCACGTTTGCGGTATTTTGCTGATTGCCGGACGCCTGATGCACTCGTACGGTTTCCATCATCGCCTGTTCCGCTGGCGGCGTTCCGGAATGAGCGCCACCTGGTGCTCGCTGTTGCTGATGGTGCTGGCTAACCTGTGGTATATGCCCTGGGAGTTGGTTTTCTCCCTGCGTTAGCGCACAATACGCCGTTTTCGTTTTTTCGGGTTTAACGTTATGTCTCACCGCGACACGCTTTTTTCCGCGCCGATCGCCAGTCTCGGCGACTGGACCTTTGATGAACGGGTAGCCGAAGTCTTCCCGGATATGATCCAGCGCTCTGTTCCTGGTTACTCAAATATTATTTCGATGATCGGCATGTTGGCTGAGCGTTTTGTTCAGCCAAACACTCAGGTTTACGATCTCGGCTGCTCGCTCGGCGCCGCGACGCTTTCCGTGCGTCGCAATATCGCGCATCCGGGATGCAAAATTATCGCCATTGATAACTCCCCGGCGATGGTAGAACGTTGCCGTCGTCATATTGATGCCTATAACGCGCCAACGCCGGTTGAGGTTATTGAGGGCGATATTCGCCATATCGCCATTGAAAATGCCTCGATGGTCGTGCTGAACTTCACTATTCAGTTCCTCGAACCGAGCGAACGTCAGGCGATCCTTGATAAAGTCTATCAAGGGCTCAATCCGGGCGGCGCGCTGGTGCTTTCCGAAAAATTCAGCTTTGAAGATGCCAACGTCGGCGAACTGCTGTTCAACATGCACCATGACTTCAAGCGCGCCAATGGCTATAGCGAACTGGAAATCAGCCAGAAACGCAGCATGCTGGAAAACGTCATGCTGACGGATTCAGTGGAAACCCACAAAGCGCGACTGCGCCAGGCGGGGTTTGAACATGCCGAACTGTGGTTCCAGTGCTTTAACTTTGGTTCATTGGTGGCGGTTAAATCCGAGGAACGGGCATGATCGACTTCAGTAATTTTTATCAGTTGATCGCCAAAGGACCGCTCTCCCACTGGCTGGAAACCCTGCCCGCTCAGGTCGCGGCCTGGCAACGCGAAGCGCTGCACGGCAAGTTTCGCGAATGGGAACGCGCCGTTGAGTTTCTGCCCGAGCTGGCGCCCTGGCGTCTCGATCTATTGCATAGCGTCACGGCGGAAAGCGAAACGCCACTCAGCGAAGGCCACCAGCTGCGAATTGAGAATCTGCTGCGAAACCTGATGCCGTGGCGTAAAGGCCCTTATTCGCTGTATGGCATTAATATCGATACCGAATGGCGTTCCGATCTGAAATGGGAACGCGTGCTGCCGCATCTTTCCGATCTCACCGGTCGTACTATCCTCGATGCCGGCTGCGGCAGTGGTTATCACATGTGGCGGATGATTGGCGCCGGCGCGCATCTGGCGGTCGGTATCGACCCAACGCAGCTGTTCTTATGCCAGTTTGAAGCGGTACGCAAACTCATCGGCAACGATCAGCGCGCGCACCTGTTGCCGCTCGGCATCGAACAACTGCCGGCGCTGGAAGCCTTTGATACCGTCTTTTCGATGGGCGTGCTCTATCACCGCCGTTCCCCGCTGGATCATCTGTGGCAGCTCAAAGATCAGTTAGCCCCCGGCGGCGAGCTGGTACTGGAGACGCTGGTCATTGAAGGTGATGAGAACACCGTGCTGGTGCCCGGCGACCGCTACGCGCAAATGCGTAACGTTTATTTCATTCCTTCCGCCGCCGCGCTAAAACAGTGGCTGGAGAAGTGCGGATTCATCGATGTGCGCATTGTTGATACCTGCGTCACCACCAGCGAAGAGCAGCGCCGCACCGAATGGATGACAACGGAATCACTCGCCGACTTCCTCGATCCACATGACAGCAGCAAAACGCTGGAAGGTTATCCCGCGCCGCTGCGCGCGGTGATCGTCGCCACTAAACCAGAGACGCAGCAGTCACTGGCGAAAAAAGCGGCCGCGGCCAGAGCGTAATTGACCTCGAGCGACTACTGACGCTCGCGGGATAAAAAAAGGCCCCTGTTGAAATTGCAGGGGCCTGGTACGGGCAATCATCATATTGGGCGACATGATGTGCAGCAAAAAACGGTTAGCTTCGCGGGCTAATCCCGCGCGGCAGAAATAATTTGTTTCATTTCCGCCACCGCCTCGCCGTTAACGGCATAGCGGCAATATTCATCGGCATCTGCGTCGGTGGACATCGATAACCCCGGATTACGAAAGCGCATCGGCGATGGCAACCACTGCCCCGCTGAGCTATGCACCTCTTTGAGGCCTGCCTGCAGAAACTTTTGCAGATTGGCAGCCCGCACTCCCGCTCCGGCCATAATGATTGGAGTATCGCCCAGCGCAATTAGTTCCATAATTTTTGCAAGACCTTGCTCCGCCGTTGGCCGTTGTCCAGAAGTGAGGATACGCGCAACCCCCAGTTCAGCAAGTGAATGCCAGGCCTGACGCGGGTCGGCGCACATATCAAAGGCCCGGTGGAAGGTCACCGCCAGCGGCCCCGCCGCCGCCATAATTTTTTGCATGCGGGGGATATCCACCTGGCCGTCAGCATCGAGTACGCCGATCACCAGGCCAGCAAAACCCAGATCTCTGACCGTCGCTACATCATCCAGCATGGCGGCAAACTCGCCGTCGGTGTAACAAAAATCGCCGCCGCGCGGACGGATAATCGGATGAACCGGAATCGAGATATTGTTTCGCACCGAACGCAGCACGCCCAACGACGGCGTTAACCCGCCCTCCTGCGGCGCGGCGCAAAGTTCAATGCGATCGGCGCCGCAACGCTGCGCCTCCAGCGCGCATTCCATGCTATAGCAGCAAACTTCCAGTAACATCCATTCCTTCTCCATTTTCATCACGGGCAACACAGCATGTCACGATTTTTCCCCGCAGACGCCGCGCGGCTTCACACTGTTAAGTATCGGATCGCTCGCTGGCGACGATTTGCTCGATCGACCAGGGGTGGAATTTAATGGTCACTTTGCCGTCCGTGACCGCCAGCGTCGGGTTCGGCAAACGTTCACGCTCCCCTTTCGGCGAACTGGTTTTCACGAAAATCCCCGGCTGGCTGAGTCCATCATCGGAAAGCAAGGCCAGCGCGCGAGCATTGAGGGTTTCCGGGTCACCCGGCAGAACGATTTCGATATGTTCCCAGCCTTCGTGCGGGTAACGTTTTTCACCCGGCCAGGGCAACTCTACAACCGTAAAGCTCCAGTGGGCGACACAGATAGGTTCGGCAAGCTTAAATAAGCAAATGGGGCGGCCATTAATGATATTTTCCGATAGTAACGTGCCGCAACGCTCCAGCCCCTGCCGCCAGCGCTCCGCCGTCGTATTTTGATGACAACGCAGCGAAATATGGTCGGCGTCCAGCGGCGCAAGCTCCAATCCCAACCGTTCGGCCAGCGCTTGCAGCGCATCGCTAAAACGCGGTAAATCCGCCGAAATATCATTCAGTTCATCAATTTGCTGCCAGTTCGCCATCTTGCGCCTCGGTGATCGCTAAAAAGGCTAATTTATCCTGTTTCGCCGCCCCGACCAACCGCCAATCCGCGCGCCGAAACAACGAATGGTTATTGATTAAGCGTGCTGCCCGGCAACTTACGTGTGGTGCTGACGACGGGGCGCAAATGCAGTATACTCCCGCCTTAATTTGTCCATGTTCCGGCGCCGCCCCACAGGGGTTCTCGCGCCTTAAAAGTAAGGTATTCCGGTGAATATTCAGGCTCTTCTCTCAGAAAAAGTCAGCCAGGCCCTGATCGCGGCAGGCGCGCCTGCCGATTGCGAACCTCAGGTCCGCCAGTCAGCAAAAGTTCAGTTCGGCGACTATCAGGCCAATGGCGTGATGGCGGTGGCCAAAAAACTGGGCATGGCGCCGCGACAACTTGCAGAGCAGGTACTGTCTCATCTCGATCTGAACGGCATTGCCAATAAAGTCGAAATCGCCGGACCGGGCTTTATCAATATTTTCCTCGATCCAGCCTTCCTGGCGGACAACGTCAATCTCGCGCTGCAGTCCGAGCGCCTGGGCGTTGCGAAACCACAGCCGCAGACCATCGTTGTTGACTACTCCGCGCCGAACGTGGCGAAAGAGATGCACGTCGGCCATCTACGTTCAACCATCATCGGCGATGCCTCGGTACGTACTCTGGAATTCCTCGGCCATCGCGTTATCCGCGCCAACCACGTCGGTGACTGGGGTACCCAGTTCGGGATGCTGATCGCTTATCTGGAAAAGCAGCAGCAGGAAAACGCCGGCGAAATGGCGCTGGCCGACCTCGAAGGTTTCTACCGCGAAGCGAAAAAGCACTATGACGAAGACGAAGCGTTCGCCGAGCGCGCGCGTAGCTACGTGGTTAAGCTGCAGGGCGGCGACGAGTACTTCCTGCAGATGTGGCGCAAACTGGTCGACATCACCATGTCGCAAAACCAGATCACTTACGATCGCCTGAATGTCACTCTGACCCGCGATGATGTGATGGGTGAAAGCCTGTACAACCCGATGCTACCGGGCATCGTTGCCGATCTGAAAGCAAAAGGCATGGCCGTCGAGAGCGAAGGTGCGACCGTGGTCTTCCTTGATGAATACAAAAACAAAGAAGGCGAACCGATGGGCGTCATCATCCAGAAAAAGGATGGCGGCTACCTCTACACGACTACCGATATCGCCTGCGCAAAATACCGTTATGAAACGCTGCATGCCGACCGCGTGCTCTACTACATCGACTCTCGTCAGCATCAGCATCTGATGCAGGCGTGGACTATTGTCCGTAAAGCCGGCTATGTACCGGAATCCGTACCGCTGGAACATCACATGTTCGGCATGATGCTCGGTAAAGATGGTAAACCGTTTAAAACACGCGCCGGCGGTACCGTCAAACTGGCCGATCTGCTGGACGAAGCGCTGGAGCGCGCACGCCGCCTGGTGGCCGAGAAGAACCCGGATATGCCGGCCGATGAGCTGGAAAAACTGGCCAATGCGGTGGGTATCGGCGCGGTGAAATATGCCGATCTGTCGAAAAACCGCACTACCGATTACATTTTCGACTGGGACAACATGTTGGCGTTCGAAGGTAATACCGCGCCTTACATGCAGTATGCCTATACCCGTGTGCTGTCGGTGTTCCGTAAAGCCGGTATCGACGAAAGCGCGCTGGCTGCCGCGCCGGTAGTTATTAGTGAAGATCGCGAAGCGCAGTTGGCTGCCCGCCTGCTGCAGTTCGAAGAAACGCTGGCCGTCGTCGCCCGTGAAGGTACTCCGCACGTAATGTGCGCCTACCTGTACGATCTGGCCGGTCTGTTCTCTGGTTTCTACGAACACTGCCCGATCCTCAGCGCCGAAAGCGAAGAGGCCCGTAATAGCCGCCTGAAACTGGCGCTGCTGACGGCGAAGACGCTGAAGTTAGGCCTCGATACTCTGGGCATTGAGACCGTAGAGCGGATGTAAAAAACAAACCCGGTGAAAGCCGGGTTTGTTTTATTAGTCGCCCCGGTACGCGCAACGCGGCCGGGGAATCTATGCCGCTATCAGAAATATTTGCGCAGATACTCCGTCAGACAAAGAATCGCCATCGCCTGGCCGTACGGCATAGAGGTGAGCGGAATTTGCCGGTAAAAATCGAGATCGGAGCCCATCCCGGTACCAAACGAGGTTTGCAGCAGTTCCCCCTCTGGTGAAATATTTCGCACAATCCCGCGTATCGCCTTTTCGGCAACCTCAGTGTACTCCGCCCCAACATAACGCTTACGTATCGCTTTCAGGATGCCGTAAGCGAAGCCCGCCGTCGCCGACGCTTCAAGATAGGAATGCGGATCGTCGAGCAGAGTATGCCAAAGCCCGCTCTCATCCTGACAGTTAGCTAACGCGGCAATTTGCGCATTCAGTACCTGTAGCAGATAGCGGCGTACCGCACTCTCCTCAGGCAAATCCACCAGCTCAAGGAAGTCCGGGATCACGATAGTGAGCCAGCTGTTACCCCGTGCCCAGCGCGCACGCGCAAAGTTGTGTCGGCCGTCATAACTCCAGCCGTGGAACCACAGGCCTGTCTCTTTGTCCATCAGGTTCTGTACATGCAGCAAGAACTGATAGGTTGCTTCTTCAATGTATTGCGGACGATTTAGTAATTTACCGATTTTGGCTAGCGGCAGCACCGTCATCATTAGCGTGTCATCCCACATCTGCTGATGGTTCTCTTCCGCCAGGGTAATGTGCTGCATGCCTCCCTGCTCGGTGCGCGGCATCTCATGCATCGCCCACTCGGCCCAGCTATCGAGCCATGGTAGATACTCCTGACGCCCGGTCTCTTCATAGCGGTAAGCCAGCGTCAGAAACGGCGCCATGGTATTGACGTTTTTGGTGGTTGCACCTTCGGCGAAACGATCGGCGAACCAGCCGTCAATGATATCGCGCATCGCGGTATCGCCGGTTTGTTGATAATACTGGTAGATGCCGTACAGCCCAACGCCGTGGGTCCACTCCCAACCGGCCCAACCTTTGGTATCGATGACTCGCCCATCGTCCAGCCGAAGTAAAAACTGCCCGTTGTCATCCTTAATATTCACCAGGTTTTGCGTCACATTACGGATCAATGCCTGCAGCTCGCTGCGAGCGATAAAGCGCTCAGGCTGACGCAGTAATGGGCTATGTTTGACCGGCCAAACTTTCATGTTCTTAACCTCTGGTATATGTCGAATTCAAAGTGCCGCCCTGATTCAGCGCCGGGGCGGCAGGTTTATTGCGATTCAGGTAGCCAATGTTGTTATTACCCCACAGGCAGTCGTAAGGCATTCCCGCCAGCATCTCAACTACCGCGCGGTTTTCCGCCGTCGCCTGCTCGGGCTGTGCGTAACCGATATCACGCATCACCAGCGTCTCGGCGCGGAGCACGCTGTGCGTATGTAAATTGAGTTTAAAGCGCAGGGAGACCAGGAAGCCGCAGGCCAGCACCACTAAAGTACCGACGCTAAGGATCAACAGAATGGTGTGGCTAACGCCTTCCGGCTGAATTTTTTGCCCGGAAACAAAGCCCGATAATTGCATGATGATACCAACCAGCATCACCGCCCCCGCCTGCGACGCTTTGCGGGTCAGCGTCATAATACCGGCGAAAATGCCCTCCCGACGCTGGCCGGTAATGACTTCGTCGACATCGGCAATATAGGTGTAAGTATTCCACGGCACGTAGTTAATGCCGCCGCGTCCCAGACCCGCGATAGCGGAAATGAGCAGTAATAATGAATAGACGTCGCTTAGCCCCGCGTAATAGAGCACCGCATAAGAGAGAGAGCTCAAACCGAACAGCACCACTACCATGCGATATGAAGGCGCCGGGCCAAAGCGAATGCATAGCGGGATCATGGCGATAACCGCGATGAACTGGAAGATAGCCATCGTGCCGAGTAAGTTAGAGGCGACAGAAGCGTCCTGCATCAACACAAAGACCACGTAATAGGTAAACACGGCGTTGAACACGTCCTGCGCGATATAACCGCCCAGATACATACCAAGATGCTGACGGAAGATTTTAATTCGCAGCGTAGAGCTGAGCTCAATAAACAGGCGATTAAGACTCTGCGCGAGAGTTAAGTTGCGCTTTTCTTCTTCCGCGCGTAACGCTGCTTCAGACCACGCTTCCCGCGGACGTTCCCAGGTGAAAAACCAGACGAAGGTCAGCATTAGCGCGCACAGGACCGAAAAGACCAGGCTCGCGTAAAAAAATGAGCTGGCGTTATCTTTACCCAGTTGGGTGAGCAGGATCCCCGGTAAAAACGAGGCTAATATCGCCGACATTTGCGCCATGGAAATACGCGCGCCGGAAAATTTGGTCTTCTGTTTGAAATCATCGGTCATCTCCGGTACCAGCGTCTCGTAGGGCACCAGAATCATGGTATAGACAATATCAAACAGCAGATAAGTTGCGAGGTAGTACCAGAACCCCATATCGCCTACCCACATCATTGAATAGCTAAAAACGCAGGGAATACCGAGCAAAATAAAAAATTTGCGTCTGCCGAACCGCTTACCCAGCCAGGTAGAGCCAAAGTTATCGGTTAAGAAGCCCATCAGCGGGCTGACGACCGCGTCGAGCACGCGCGCGGTGGCGAAAATGAGCGTCGCCTCAATGGGCGATAGCCCGCAGAAGGTGGTGTAAAAATAGAGTAGCCATGCTGCGGTCAGCGCGGTGGTTCCCGCGCCGAGAAAATCGCCGGAACCATAGGCGAGATAATTAGCCAAACCGATTTTTCGTGTTTTCATCGCCGTAAATCCTGTCTCTTTTTATTAGATAACTTCGGCCTTACCACGGGCTATACCGAAGTTTTGCGGATACATGGCTACAGTAAGATCATGAAAACCGGCTTACCTTTGCGTTTTTGCCAGTACCAATCATTCAGTGGCAAAAAAACAAAGGGGCGGGCAACATGCGTCACCGATTTATAAAACAGCGTTTCTTTTAAAGCAAAAGAGAGAATCATTTTTGCGAGTCGGCTGCCAGAATCTGATACCACACGATCAGAGAAAGGCGTTTTTAACCGCGCGAATAACCCTTGTGGAAAAATGGAATTAGGAGTAAAGAAGGAAGAAAGGTCCCGTTGCGTATCTCAAGGAGGCTAGATGCCCTACTCTCATCTGTTAGTCGCCGTCGCCCCAACGCCGGAAAGCCGCATGTTGGTTAATAAAGCGGTGTCTATCGCACGTCCGTCCAATGCGCAGGTCAGCCTGATCACGCTGGCGACAGATCCGGAAATGTATAATCAGTTCGCCGCGCCGATGATGGAAAATTTGCGAGAGATAATGCAGGAGGAGACCCGTAGTTTTCTTAATGAACTCGCCGCCCTGGCGGACTACCCTATCAGCAAAATGACCATCGCCAGCGGCGAACTTTGCCACCACGTGAAGGATTTTTGCCTACAGCATCACGTCGACCTGGTCATCTGCGGCAACCATAACCAGAGCCTGTTTTCCCGCGCTACCTGTTCAGCGAAGAATATCGTCGGCAGCAGCGGAGTCGATGTGCTGTTGGTTTCCCTGGAATAAGCTGATGCCGAAGCATCAGCCGTTTTGACTACGCGGAGGGAGTAACTACGGTTGGCTGCTGGCAGCTATCTTCAGGCGACTTTACCCGCTTTAGATCGGCAACGAACTGCGCCTGCCAGTTATCAATATCATTACTCTCGATCGCCTTGAGCATTTTGCCATGGCGAATAATTCGCTCGGCAAGCGGCATCGTTAGCGCGCGATCCAGCGCCGCCGCCACTTCATCGCGATCGTAGGGGTTGACGATGAGCGCGGAAGTCAGTTCATTCGCCGCGCCAGCGAACTGCGATAACACCAGCACCCCAGGGTTTTCAGGGTCCTGTGCGGCGACAAACTCCTTGGCCACAAGGTTCATGCCGTCGCGCAGCGGTGTGACCAGGCCCACGTCGGAATAACGAAATACCTTCATGAGCAGTTTGCGATCGAAGTGCTGATTCAGATAATACAGCGGCGTCCATCCCAATTGACCATAGTGGCCGTTGATGCGTCCCGCGGCGGTTTCCAGTTGGTGGCGGATATCCTGATAAGCCTGTACATCCCCCCGCGAAGTGGGCGCTATCTGGGTATAGCGAATTTTCCCACGATGCTGGGGGTAGTTTTCCAGCAGCGCTTCGTAAGCCTGAAAACGCTCCGGCAGCCCCTTGGAGTAATCCAAACGCTCAACGGAAAAAATATTCTTCACCCCTTTCAGTTCAGCTTTCAACTGAGCCAGCTTCGGCGGCAGCGGCCCGCTGGCGCTGCGCGCGACTTCCTGAGGTTCGATGCTAATCGGGTAGACGGCGGTACGGAACGTCTTGCCCCAGGCGCGATATTGTTGGTGGCCCACTTCACTTAATGTGGTTTGCTGGGCAACGCAGTCAACAAACGCCTGCCGGTCGTTTTCGGTTTGAAAGCCCAAAAGGTCATAATCACACAGCTGCTCAAGTAGTTCGGCATGCGGGGGCAACGCATTGAATATTTCAGGCGTTGGAAACGGAATATGTAAGAAGAAACCAATGCGGTTCTTCACACCGTTTTTGCGTAATTCGCTGGCAAATGGCAACAGATGATAATCATGAACCCATACCATATCGTCATCGGCTAGCAGCGGCAGCAGCTTTTGCGCCACGGCGGCGTTAACCCGCAGATACCCCTCCCACGCCGGACGCTGAAAATTGACTAAGTCGAGACGATAGTGAAATGCGGGCCATAGCACCGCATTGGAAAACTGATTGTAGTAGAGCTCGTGATCTTCTTCGCTAAGGTTGAATGAGGCCCACGAAATATCCCCTTTACTCACCTTCTTCAACGGCTGGCTATCATCACCGATTTCCCCACTCCAACCAAACCACGTGCCGCCGCTCGCTTTCAGCGCACCTAAAATACCCACCGCCAGGCCGCCTGCACTGGCCTTTTTATCATTTGGCGTTGCAATACGGTTAGATACTACGACTAAACGACTCATGGTCATCCCTCCCGTTAGTGAATACATCCAGGCTTTGCATATTGCCGACAACATGGCGTAACCACTGATGTACGGCGGCAACATTCGCCAGCCGCCAGCGCGCCTGTGTGTCGCCTTGTCCAACTTTAATCGATACTCCGCCTAATTGATTAACCATAGTAAAACCCGCCTCATCAGTCAGGTCATCGCCGATAAATACCGGCTTTCGTCCCGCAAAAGGCGCTTCCCGCATAAACGCGGCGATTGCTTCACCTTTGTTAATGCCACGTGGTTTGATCTCAACGACACACTTCCCTTGCTGAATGGCCAGAATCGGATAACGCTGCACGATATCCTGCGCCAGCGCCAGGATGGCGCTCTGGTGTTGTGGGGCCTGACGGTAATGCAGCGCAAAAGCGATGCCTTTATCCTCCAGTTCACTGCCAGGCAGCGCCTGTAGCGCCGAAGTTAATGCTTCGCCGACCTCACGGCTCAATGCCGGCGGCAGTGATACATCGTGCCTTTTTCCATTGATATCGCGGCGTTCAGCCCCGTGGACGCCGGCAAGCGGCAGTCTCCAGTGACGGGTTAGTTCATCAAGCTCTGTTAGTGAGCGCCCTGAAATCAATGCCACAGCATCATGTTGTCGCTGTGCCAGTAATCGCAACATCTGAAGGACGTCTTCGGGGATAACAACCTGATCGGGATGAGGTTTGATATCGGCAAGCGTGCCGTCAAGATCCAGAAAAAATGCGTGGTTTCCGGTTAGCTCAGGCGGTACAGATATCTGGTCAGCCACCCTGTGTTCCTCCTTATCATGGCCAGCATTACGCTGGTTGTTAACTAATTGTTAGCCATGTAAGTATAGACAGTGTGACCAGCCTCGCCATTTTTGATAGTCACCGCCAGCGCAGCGGGCGCCGGCGGCACATTATGATGTAGACTTAAAAGTTGCGCGCAATTAAACCGCACGTTTCGCTTTTTGCTTGTATCGGTCGAAGATAACCGCTGCCAGCAATATCACCCCGCGGACTACATATTGTGAGAATGGCGAAATATTCAGCAGGTTCATCGCATTCTCCACGGTACCCAGGATTAGGATCCCGGCCACCACATAAGAGATCTTACCGATCCCGCCTTTTAGCGATACGCCGCCCAGGACACATGCCGAGATCACAATCAGTTCATAACCAATTGAGGTCATAGGCTGGCCACTGGTCATGCGCGAAGCCAGGATAATCCCCGCCGCCGCCGATACCAGACCTGAAAGAACAAAGATGATGATCTTGGTACGAACAACCGGCACCCCTGCAAGTCGCGCCGCCTCCTCATTGCCCCCTATGGCCAGCGTGTTGCGGCCAAAGGTGGTTTTATTCAGCAGCAGTCCAAAGACGATCAGGCAGGCAACCGTCAGCCAGATTGGCGCCGGCAGCCCCAACCAGTTGGCATAACCCAGAGTAAAGAAACGTTCATCCTCAATGCCAACCGCTTTACCATCGGAAATAATATAGGCCAGCCCACGGACGATTTGCATGGTAGCCAGAGTTGTGATCAGCGCGTTGATCTTCAAACGCGCAATAACAAAACCATTTACCAACCCGCTGACAGCACCCAGCAAAAGCCCGGCGGCAATGCCAATCCATAAGCTTTCGGTCAGGTTAATCACTACCGCCGTCGTCACACCGGCGCAGGCAATGACCGAAGCGACTGACAAATCAAAATCCCCGGAGGCCAGGCAGAACAACATGCCGCAGGCCACCATTCCCGACATGGAAATCGCCAGCCCCAGCCCTTTCATATTGACGAAAGAGGCAAAGTTGGGAACGAAGATCACGCAGCCGATGAACAACACTGCGAAGACCACCAGCATACCAAACTGATCCCAGATTCGACCGAAGCTGAAGGAGGATCGTGCGGCGCTCGGCGTAGTTACAGATGACATCATTCACTCCTTACTCAGGCTACGGCCTGGCTGACTTTAGGCATCGCAAGGCTCAGCGCCTGCTGTTCATTCGCATCTTCATGCAGCAATTCACCGGCCACTTCACCTTCGCGCATCACCACGATGCGGTCGGCGACGCCGAGCACCTCTGGCAGGTCGCTGGAGGCAAAAACAACCGCCACGCCAGAAGCTGCCAGCGCATAGATAACGTTGTAGATTTCATGCTTTGCGCCGACATCAATGCCGCGGGTCGGTTCATCAAGCAGAATCACCTTCATCTCTTCCGACAACCAGCGGCCCAGAATGGCTTTTTGCTGATTACCACCGGAGAGATTCATAATTAACTGCTCAGCTCCAGGGGTTTTGATATTGAGCGATTTGATATGTTGTTCGGCATTACTCGCTTCCCAGGCATTGTTAATCAGGCAGCCGGCATGAATATGCTTACGCCGCGCGCTGATATTGATGTTGTCACGCACCGAATGTACCGGAATGATGCCCTCGGCTTTACGATCCTCCGGACACAGCATCATGCCCGCCTGAATCGCCTGCGCCGGTTTGCGAATATTTATCGCCTGGCCATCAATATAGACCTGACCGCTGGTAATTCTGCTGCCGCCAAACAGCCCCTTCATTAGTTCGCTGCGCCCGGCGCCGACCAGACCAAACAGGCCGACAATTTCACCGCTGCGTACCGATAAACTGATTGGCATTCTGACACCTGGCGCTTTAACCTGATCCAGTCGCAGCCGCTCGCTGCCATATTCACGCGCTTTCCAGCCATAGATATCGCCAAGATTACGCCCCACCATCGCCTGCACGAGAGCATCGTGATCCACCAGCCGCATGTCGTCAAAGGTCCGCACATAGCGGCCATCTTTAAACACGGTAATAGCATCGCTGAGGGCGAAAATTTCCTCCATACGGTGCGAGACGTAAATAATCACTCGCCCTTCTTCACGCAGCTCGCGAATCACGCGAAAAAGGTTGTCGATTTCGCGCGCAGAGAGTGAGCTGGTTGGTTCATCAAACGCAATAATCTTCGCGTTACGCGCCAGCGCCTTGGCGATCTCCACCATCTGCCACTGGCCGATCGACAAATACTTCAGCGGCGTTTCCGGGTCGATATCCAGCCCCAGATGTTCCAGCTGCAGCCGCGCTTCATAATTCAATAAAGACCGATTCACAATGCCGCCTTTATGCGGCAACTGACCAAGATAGATATTCTCGGCAACGGTCATTTCCGGGATCAGATGAAGTTCCTGATAAATAATCGCTACGCCAGCATTTAGCGCAGCGGTAGTATTCGTAAATGCCATTTGCTGACCATCAATTTGCAGATGCCCGGCAGTTGGAATGTAGTTACCGCTGAGAATTTTTAAGAGGGTGGACTTCCCGGCGCCGTTTTCACCCATCAACGCGTGGATCTGCCCGCGATAGCAGTCAAAGCTGATGTCAGACAGTGCTTTAACGCCCGGGAACGTCATGGTGATACCGCGAAATGAGAGATAAGGGATAGATTGTTGCATAACGACTCCGCTCTTCTACGCATAACCTCCCGCCAGAGCGGGAGGCAGAATGAACCCGGCCTTACAGCCCTTTCTTCGCCAACTCTTGTTTAAAGTTGTCGCGGGTAATCAGCACCACGTCAGTCACGGCGGTAAATTTCGGCGGCTCGGTGCCTTTGGTCACCCAGTTGTAGAGCATCTCACTGGTTTTATAGCCATGGATATCCGGGCTTGGCAGCAGAGAGCCATAGAACCCCGTCGGCTGGGCTTTCGAAAGCTCGTTCACCGCATCAACACCGTTAATACCGATGCCGATAACATCCGGCGCTTTAAAGCCCTGGCCTTCAGTTGCCCGTACGCCGCCCAGCACGGTGTTATCGTTCATACCCACGATTAACCAATGCTTAACCTGTGGATGCTGCACCAACATGGAGTTACCGGCATCGAACGCTCCAGGAATGTCGTTAGATTTGGTCGGTACACGATAGATCTGTTTTTCCGGGAACCCCGCTGCTTTCAATGCGTCAATCGAGCCGGTGGTACGGCGGCGGGCAGTATCCAGTTCATCGGCGGTAATCGCCATCACGCCGGTATCTTTCACGTCCCAGCCGCGTTTTTGCATCTCTTTATACAATTCCTGCCCCTGACGAGCGCCGATTTCGCTGGCGGCCATCATGACCAGCGGCACGCTCTCCATCGGCTTACCTTTGGCATTGACAAACTGATCGTCGACGGTGATAACTTTCATGTCATAGCCGCGAGCCTTGGCAACAATCGCCGACCCCAGTTTTGGGTCCGGCGTGCAGATGACAAATCCCTTCGCGCCGCTGGCGGCGAGACTGTCGATCGCATTAAGCGTCTTTTCACCATCTGGCACCGCGATTTTAATCACCTCAAAGCCCAAATCCTTACCGGCTTTATCAGCAAATTTCCACTCGGTCTGGAACCAGGGCTCCTCCGGTTGCTTCACCAGGAAACCGAGCTTGAGGTTTTCAGCCATAGCTGATTGTGACATAACCGCCGCGAGGCCAATGGCCGCCAGCGCTTTAGTAAATTTGTGCATGGTAAACTCCAGCTTTAATTCGCTTTTCTGTAGGGGAAAATCGGACTTAAATTTTTTATCAGTCTTAAAACAAGGCATTAGAAAAATCGCAATCAACATTGCCGTTGTTAAAATAGTTTTAACTGGAAATTATTTATCCATACGAGAGCGTCATCACACCGCAGAATTACAGTAGTTGCGTACATAAATTCAGCAAAAAATGACATAAAAAAAACGCTAATTGTCAGACAATTAGCGTTATGCGTGGCACAATAATCCATATCACCAGCAGACTTATCCTTGTAGGTTCGCTAACGCCATCCCGGGCTACTCTGTCCTGCGATTTGCCGCCAGCTTATATGTTATTCTTCCACTTCTAACAAAAGATGATCTATCACAAGTTCATTATCCTCTCGCTATTTTCGAATAATGAATAAGCTATGATCGATATATGAATTTACCGTTAAATCAACTTCATTAATACAAATTTACTAGCCCTACGAACCCTTAAATATAACCATTTAAATTCAATGCGTTAAGATTTAAAACCACAAAATAGACAATTAAAAAAAGTAGTAAAACTGATGTTGTAACAAATCGTAAATAACGCATATTGAGAGTTTTCTTATTCGGCACATAAGGGTATTCTTGATGTATCGGCAGATATAAATAAATAGTCACGTGCAAATGGATTGCACCGTGTTTATTTCCTGCCTATTGCGTTGCGCTTGCAAAACTCGCCTGTGCGAGGCGATGGTAGCGCGTCATACTTCCCTTGCGGATAAATAAGGATATTGTTATGGCAGTTCCAGGAATGGTTCAGAAATTAAATACCCAGATTAATCTTGAGTTTCACGCATCAAATGTTTATCTACATTTAGGTGAATGGTGCGCGCAGCAGCGTCTCAACGGCACAGCAACCTTCTTGCGCACCCGTGCGCAATCCAGCGTGACGTTAATGATGCAGGTTTTTGACTATATGAAAAAGGCCGGCGCCTGGCCAATTGTCAAAGCCGACGAAAGCTATCCCCCGCAATGCACAACGCTTGAAGAAGTGTTTGCCAAAACTCTCGAAGAGTATCAGCAACGTAGCAGCATGCTGTCCGGCCTGGCGCAGGAAGCAAAAGCGCAGCGCGATGACACGACGTGGCGTTTTTTGACTCTGCTGGAAAAAGAGCAGCAGCAAGATGGGCTGTTACTGCAAACCGTCCTTGAAGAAATACGTACTGCTGATAAAGCCGGGCTCGGTATGGAGCAGACAGACCGTCGACTACTCAATCTCATCTCGCCACAAAAGCACTAATTGAATCTGGCCGTTCCAGACTGGAACGGCCAGGCAATCAACTTCTCAGAGATAAAACTAGTGCGCTTCACCCTGCGGGGTAAATTTCAGTTCAATCAGTGCAATTGCTTTTTGTACTGCGCGCAGCGTCACCGGATCCGCCGAAGCAGGGTTACTCGCAAAATCAATCGCTTTTAACTGCGTCGCCATTTTTTCGCGCACTTCGACCGGGGCGATAACGTCAATCACATCAAGGATCTGTTTGATGACCAGCTGGCATGCGACGACATCGGAAACCAACTCATCTTGTTCAGTGAAAGGTTGAGACATTTTTTACTCCTATTTTCAGGAGCGTAATAGTAACCTAAATCGCACCAGATAAAAAAACATGTGCGGGAGCGGCGAAAAGAAAACGTACCGCAAAGATACTTATTCATTTTGCTATGGCAACGACACAATGGGTACAACAACAATTACGCCAAAAACAGGCGCTTTTTCCGCCCCGGCATTATTGGTGGCTGGCGCTTTCTTTATGGAATTTCTCGATGGCACGGTCATCGCTACCGCCCTGCCTGATATGGCAAAGGATTTTGGCGTAGCGGCGGTCGCGCTCAATATTGGCATCAGCGCCTACCTGATCACCCTCGCGGTACTGATCCCCGCCAGCGGCTGGATCGCCGACCGCTTCGGCGCGCGGAAAGTGTTTACGCTGGCCCTCGCCATTTTTACCCTCGCCTCCGTTTTCTGCGGTTTATCGCGCAACATCGAAAGCTTTGTGACAATGCGCATTCTACAGGGCGTCGGCGGCGCGCTGATGGTCCCCGTCGGGCGCCTGGCGGTATTGCGCACCACTCCCAAAGATCAGCTCATCAAGGCAATAGCCACGCTGACCTGGCCGGCGTTGGTCGCACCGATAATCGGCCCGCCGCTCGGGGGCTTTATTACCAGTTACGCCAGCTGGCACTGGATCTTTTTTATTAACGTGCCGCTCGGGCTACTGGCGATGGCGCTCTCGCTACGCATCATTCCCAATATCCGTGAAGAAGAACGCCGCCCCTTCGATCTACCCGGTTTTCTGGCGACGTCACTGGCCATGATTAGCCTGGTGGCAGCGATGGAACGACTCGGCGACCAGCAGCCGCAAAGCTGGCAAACGCCGGCGCTCCTGGCGACGGGTATCGGCTGTATGTTTTTCGCTCTACGCCATTTCCGCCGCGCCGCCTGGCCAATGGTACGGTTGGACGCTTTGCAGGTTCCTACATTCCGGGTAACCATGTACGGCGGTTCACTGTTTCGCGCGTCGATAAGCGCCGTCCCGTTCCTGCTTCCATTGCTATTCCAGGTGGGGTTCGGTATGGATGCTTTTCATTCTGGACTGCTGGTGCTGGCCGTTTTTGTCGGCAATCTCACAATCAAGCCCGCAACCACGCCGCTCATCCGCTGGTTGGGGTTTCGCCGCTTATTGCTGATTAACGGTGCGCTGAATGTCGCCTCGCTACTTGCCTGCGCGCTGTTAACGCCGCAAACGCCGGTATGGCTGATAATGTTGATCCTCTATCTTGGCGGGGTGTTCCGTTCCATCCAATTTACCGGCGTCAGTACGCTCGCTTTTGCCGACGTTCCTTCCGCGCAGATGAGTTATGCCAATACGCTGTTCAGCACCGCTTCACAGCTGGCGGTTGGGCTCGGAATCACTCTCGGCGCCATCGGCATCCGCATCGGTGAACAGTTGAGCGAGTGGTTGAATCTGACGACTCTACCGGGAATTAGCTTCCGCTTGGCGTTTGTCTTTATTGCGCTGATTTGTTTGGTAGGAATGATTGATACGCTACATCTTACGCGAGATGCCGGCAGCACGGTATCCAGTAAAGCACGACCATAACAAACAGGCCCGCGTATTGATGCAGGCCTGTTTGAAAAGCCCTATTAGTCTATAATCTGGCGGACAAAAGCTTCGATTTCTTTATCCTGGCAGTTTTCGAAGAAGCATTGCTGGAACCGCGGCCCGGAAACGGCGGTTTTTACCAGTTCCGGATCGATAGCTCGTAAGGTATCAAGATAATTTTCTTTCACCACCGCCGCTTTCACTTTATTCAGGATCCCGGCATTGCGGACCTGCGGCTCTTTACGTTCCGGCGGATACCCCTCGCCATTACGGCCGGTGAACGCCTTCTCAAAAATAAAGCGCACGTTCAATTCCGCCCCCCAGCCAAAGCCTTTAGCAAAAGGCAGCGACAACGCGTTACCGTTGTTGATTTGGGCAAACAGGAAGGCGTCCGCAGGGTCAATACAATAACCACAGACCACTCCCGGATGGATATTCAACGACATCAGCGCCCCCTGGCCAGTGCCGCAACCGGTCACCACGAAATCGACCGCTTTAGAATTCAGCAGGATGCTGGCCATGATGCCCAGATGGATATAGGTAAGATGATGATCGTGCTCATCGCTCATTCCTACGTTGTAAACCGGGAAGCCTTTTTCATCGGCAACGGCGTTTAACTCGTTGAGGATGATGGCATTTTTGCTAGCCTGGCTGTTTTCCATCATCAGTGCGATTTTCATGCTTCACTCTCCTGAATGCTCTGCGGGCACGGCCCGATAGTTCGTTAGCGTTAACAGGACTCTACTACTTCATAAATGCGTTTTCAAACTTTATGAAAAGCTGTTTTACAAAAATCTTAGCGCGTCACATTTTGAGCCTCCCTCAGCCCAGTTTTCCCCTTTCAGGTTCAGAACATTAAATATTCGTTGTTTCACTTCGCGCGATAACTTACGAAATAAATATCAAATTAAAACCATTCTCATTTATTATTATATTGCCAATGCGTTTTATTCCCATTTGCATTTTTAATAATTAATTTTTTTAATTTACTTTTTGCAAATAAATTACTAACAAATTATAGTGACGGCACACTATGATTTAATCTTTATTTCCGGAGTGGACGCCATGCTGAAAGCAGAAATGATCGAAAAACTTAATGAGCAAATGAATCTTGAGCTTTATTCTTCTTTGCTTTATCAGCAGATGAGCGCATGGTGCAGCTACCATAGCTTTGAAGGTGCAGCCGCCTTTCTCCGCCGCCACGCGCAGGAAGAAATGACGCACATGCAGCGCCTGTTCGACTATTTGACCGATACCGGCAGCCTGCCGCGTATTAACGCTATTAGCTCGCCGTTTGCCGAATATGCTTCACTTGATGAACTGTTCCGCCAGACCTATGAACATGAACAGTTAATTACGCAAAAAATTAATGAACTGGCGCATGCCGCGATGACTAATCAGGATTACCCGACCTTTAATTTCCTGCAATGGTACGTAGCAGAACAGCATGAAGAAGAGAAATTATTCAAATCTGTTATTGATAAACTGACCCTTGCCGGTAAAAGCGGTGAAGGCCTGTACTTTATCGATAAAGAACTGGCAACCCTCGACACGCAAAACTAATTCCCACAGCGGCGGCCGCCCTGGCCGCCGCGCGCTCAATGACGGCAAATTTTACTCTCGCTGGTATTGAAACCCTCTTCCACCGCAATGAATTTACCTTTCTGCTGCAAAAACGTCACCAGCTGCGCCGCGTCCAGATCCTGCGCCGAACAGGTGTGAAAGCGAGCATCTTCGCCAAATTGCCTCTTAATGGCCGCTTCGAGACTGGCAACGCTGTACGACTCGCCCGATGCGATCATCATCTGTAATACTTCATGACCGTGAATAGATGACATAACTCCTCCTGAAAAAGCAGGCAGCATATATCAGCATGCGCCTGGCGGCTTTGCGCCAACGCAGTCTTTTCTGCCCTCCAGAGACGTAAAGATATAATTACACCAATTGTAACCATCATTTGACGAAATCACTCATTTCACATACTCTGCGCGACATAATTATTCGTTCATTCCTTCATAGATAGAGAAAAGCGTGAAGAACCGCACTCTGGGTAGTATTTTAATCGTTGCCGGCACCACCATTGGCGCCGGTATGTTGGCGATGCCGCTCGCTTCGGCGGGAGTCGGTTTTGGCGTCACCCTGGTATTACTGATCTCGCTGTGGGCGCTGATGTGCTATACCGCCCTGCTGCTGCTGGAAGTCTATCAGCATGTCCCTGCGGATATGGGGTTAGGCTCACTGGCGGCGCGCTATCTCGGCCGCTACGGCCAATGGGTCACCGGTTTCTGTATGCTTTTTCTGATGTATGCGCTTACGGCGGCCTATATCAGCGGCGCTGGGGAGCTGCTGGCCTCCAGTCTGAATCAGTGGCTGAACTGGAACCTACCGCCTTCTGCCGGCGTATTGCTCTTTACCGGCATTGGCGGCGCAGTGGTGTGCATAGGGACTTCCCTGGTCGATCTGTTTAACCGCTTTTTATTCAGCGCCAAAATTATCTTCCTCGCGGTGATGCTGGTGCTGCTGCTGCCGCATATTCACCAGATAAATCTCCTGACTCTGCCGTTACAGCAAGGCCTGGCGCTGTCCGCTATTCCGGTGATTTTCACCTCGTTTGGTTTTCACGGTAGTATTCCCAGCATCGTTAGCTATCTGAATGGCGATATTCGTAAGCTGCGCCGCGTCTTTATCATCGGTAGCTTTATTCCGCTGGTCGCCTATATTTTCTGGCAACTCGCCACGCTTGGCAGCATCGACTCTCCGGCCTTTACCGCCGTGCTGGCGCAGAATTCCGGCCTGAACGGCCTGCTGGCAGCAATCCGCGACGTTGTCGCCTCGCCGCATGTAGAGGTGGCGGTACATCTGTTCGCCGACTTCGCTCTGGCGACGTCTTTCCTCGGCGTCGCATTGGGTTTGTTTGATTACCTGGCAGATTTGTTCCAGCGTAAAAATACCCCTGCCGGACGTATACAGAGCGGCGTCATCACTTTCCTGCCGCCGCTGGCTTTCGCCCTGTTCTATCCGCGAGGTTTCGTGATGGCGCTGGGCTACGCCGGCGTGGCGCTCGCCGTACTGGCGCTGATGTTGCCATCATTATTAGTAATGAAAAGCCGAAAACTGCACCCACAGGCAACCTGGCGTGTTCCGGGCGGCTCGATTGCGCTCTGGCTGGTATTAGGCTGTGGAGTGGCGATAGTGGCCATTCAATTCTGCATTGTGGCAGGATTATTACCCGCTGTGGGGTAAACAAAAGGGGCCTGGTTGGCCCCTTTTGTTATTTAGCTAAACAACACTGCTTATACTTTTTACCGCTACCGCAGGGGCAAGGATCATTACGCCCCACCTTGCTCTCATTTCTTACCGGTTGCTGCACGGCCGTCGGCTGAGCATTCTCCATCCAGTAATTATATAAAGCCAGCGCGGCGGGCTTTATGCTATCAACGCTTTCGACAAATTCATCCGCGGTCAGCGTATCGAGCGCTTCGAAGCGTTCTTCCGTTCCGTGTAACGCAATGGCATCAAGCTGTGGCTGCAGTTCCGCAGGTAACGTCGACCAGTCGCAGAGGGCAACGCCACGCATATAGCCGAAGCACCACTCTTCAACAATGGTGAGTTCCTGGCCTTCAAACTCGCGGGTGCCAAACAGCGGATCAAACTGCTCCGGATAGTCAGCCAGGCGTTCGGCGATGTCGCTCATATGCTGCAGCGTCAGGTTAACGAAACGGTCGCGCTCGCGATCGTTAGCCCAGCGCGGTACATTATCCGCCCCGCCCCAGATAGCAAGCAGCCACTGTGCTGGTTCGATTTCGCTCGGCCCGGATAAGATAGCCGTTAATAGACCATCAAGTTCGGAAACATCAAGGATGGCGCCCTCGGTGGCATATTTCGACAGGATCTCATCCAGCCACTCAAGTTCACTTTCGTTCAGGGGTCCGGTTTTCATTACAGGCTCATGATGGTAGAAAAATGGCGCTTACAGTAGCGAAAATGGGAGGAGAAAACCACCCGCTCTCGCTCACACAGGTGAATTTATTAACGCCGGGCCTGCCCGGCGGCGGATCGGTTACATATCTTTAATGATATTAGCGCGCATCACTTCGTATTCACTTGCGCTAATAACGCCGTCATCAAGCATTTTCTTAGCCTGTGCCAGGCGCTCTCTGACATCATCTGCAGCAGAACTCTTGCCCATCGTATTACCGCCGCTGTTGTCATCGTTCTGTTCATCACCAAAGCGGTTGCTGCCAACGGTACCACGGGTAAAAATCATCCAAATCGACATTACCAACGCGGCCAGGCCGCCCAGCGCGATCACCCATACCCATACTGCGGCTCTACCCTCTTCGACGGTAGCGGCAATACCAATCAGACCGATCAGCATAATGCCGTAGGGCGCCAGCAACCACCAGCCGGATTTGTTGAGATCGTGCAAACGACGCACCGCAACCGCGATCCCCGGAATGATAATAATTAACCCGAAGATACCGCCAACGACGGGGATCAATCCCAGGATCGCGGACAATATAAAGTTAGCAATGGTAAAAACCACATATTCCTGGCGCGCGGATCGGCCGCGGAAAGTGGCATATTTTCGAAAACAGTTCCCGTAGCTTTCAAGCAACGTGGCCATAAGATCCCTCATATATAGTTATCATTGCCATAAAGGCATCACATACCCAAAGAATATCAATACAGCGTTAACATTAACGCCAGTGATATATTACCTTAAATGGCTTGCGGATTTCCTGATAAACATAGGTAAGGGAAAGGCGGTAAACTTCAGCGTAGATCCAGCTTATCCATGACCGATTTGACATCGTTAATGGCCTCCGCGGAGAGCGGGGCCAACGGTCGCGGTAAACACTCTACTTCGGCTAGTTCAAGAATAGAGGCGGCAGCGGCAATCACTTTGAGACTACCGTGCTGTCTGAACAATGCCCATAATGGCTCCAGCCGTTCGCTTAGTGCCGATGCCTGCTGCCGCTCGCCACTTAACGCTGCTGCGGTAATATTTTGGGCAATTTGCGGGAACAGACCGGCGCAAACGGAATACCACAGATTACAGCCGCCGTTTAACCCTGCTGCGGCAAAAGCGTCGCCGCTGACGCCAATACTCACTCGCTGCGGCAATCGCTGACGAAGCGTCGCCACTCTGACGCCAGCCTGGTCGGCCGGCAAACCGGGGATCTTGATTGATGCGATATTGGATAACGAAGCAATACGCTCAACAAGCGCATCAGAAAAGGCTCTGTGGGTGGTGCGCGGGTTATCATAGATACAAATAGGTACCGACACATGGCGGTTAACCGTCTGGAACAGTGTAAACACCTCATCATCCGTCAGAGGCTGATAGTTCAGCACTGGTAGCAGCACAGCATTCGCCCCCGCCTGCTGAGCATCCTCAGCAAGACGTAGAATCATATCCGTCGCCATCGCGCCTATCCCAACCATCATCGGGACCCCTTGCGCATGCTGTTTTGCCGCCAGGACCACCATTTTGCGCTGCTCGCGGCTCAAATAGGCGTAGCTGCCGGTTGAGCCCAGAATGCCCAGCGAATCAACTCGCGCCGAGACCAGACGTTCGATGATTTTTATTAGCGCGCGACTATCTACTTCATTGTTGCGCATCGGCGTCAGCGGAAAAGCACACAATCCGGTAAACATATTTCCCCTACTCCTGTTGCCTGGTTCGAAAATCCCGTTAAGCGTAGCAAGCACCGCAGGTTTTGTCATAGGACAAATAACGTTTATAGCACTCAGAGTCTATCTCTGCAGGTGGAGTATATTAGGAATGATGTCAGGAAATGACGCTTCGGAAATGAAAAAACCACCCGGAGGTGGTTTCACGACACTGCTTATTGCTTTGATTATTCTACTTTATCCCAATGGTACCCGGAGTGGGACTTGAACCCACACAGCGCGAACGCCGAGGGATTTTAAATCCCTTGTGTCTACCGATTCCACCATCCGGGCTCGGGATATAAAGTGGAGGCGCGTTCCGGAGTCGAACCGGACTAGACGGATTTGCAATCCGCTACATAACCGCTTTGCTAACGCGCCTTTAATACCTGAACACCCGCTACTGCCGATGCTTTTAATTTGGAGCGGGAAACGAGACTCGAACTCGCGACCCCGACCTTGGCAAGGTCGTGCTCTACCAACTGAGCTATTCCCGCATCATCAAGTAGATTAGCTAATCACTTGATTTTGTTATCGTCTGGAAGACTGTGCCGCCGTTCGATGCGTTGCATTCTACTTATCTCACGCGGTGAGTCAACGGTATTTTTCGCAACTTCGTGTCGTTTGCTGAAATTTGCGTCGAAACGATCACTGTTCAAGCAAATCGCCGCGCGCAGCGTTCAAATACTGTAACATTGACCACAGCGTCAACACCGCAGCAACCATGAACAGAACGATACCAGCCCACTCCACCCACACATTAGGCCGCCACAGCATCCAGACCAGCGCCGCCATCTGGGCCGTCGTTTTCACTTTACCAATCCATGATACGGCTACGCTGCTGCGTTTACCCAGCTCAGCCATCCACTCACGCAGAGCAGAAATAATAATTTCACGCGCGATCATTGTCGCTGCCGGCAAAGTCACCCACCAGGTATGATAGTGTTCTGCGACCAGCACCATGGCAATAGCCACCATCACCTTATCGGCAACCGGATCAAGGAAGGCGCCAAAGCGAGTGCTCTGGTTCCAGCGACGCGCCAGATAGCCATCAAACCAATCGGTAACAGCGGCAACAAAGAAAATCAATGCGCAGACGAAAGGCCCCCAGCTAAAAGGCAGATAGAACGCCAGCACGAAAAACGGTATCAGAATAACGCGAAACAGAGTGAGCAACGTCGGAATATTAAATTGCATGGTAACGGGTAACTGTATGTTGTAAGTGTAAATTAGCTCTATGGTGCTACAGAGCCCCTAATGTTTCAACGAGTAGTAGATCTTTTCTGCCAGTCCGTGAGATATACCCGGTACTTGCGCAATTTCCTCTACGCTGGCTTTCTGCAACCCCTGCAGACCCCCCATATATTTCAACAACATTTGTCGGCGTTTCGGGCCAACACCTTCAATCGTCTCAAGCGTACTGGTACTTTTCACCTTCGCCCGTTTTTTACGATGCCCAGAGATAGCGTGATCGTGGGATTCGTCGCGAATGTGCTGGATAACATGCAGAGCAGGAGAATCCGGCGGCAGACTAAAGCCCTCACCTTCTGGCTCAAAGAATAACGTCTCCAACCCGGCTTTACGATCGCTCCCCTTCGCCACCCCCAGCAGTAGCGGATGATTTTTATCCCATGGCACATCCAGTTCGGCAAACACGGCTTTGGCCTGACCAAGCTGGCCCTTACCGCCGTCTATCAGGATAACGTCCGGGATTTTATTCTCTTCAATTGCTTTACCGTACCGGCGTCGTAATACCTGATTCATGGCCGCGTAATCATCACCAGGGGTAATACCGGTAATATTGTAGCGACGGTATTCCGCCCGTAGCGGACCATTGCTATCGAACACCACGCAGGATGCGACGGTTTGCTCCCCCATGGTATGGCTGATATCAAAGCACTCCATCCGCGTCACCGCCGGCAGCTTAAGTAGTGTCGCCAGAGCCTGCAGACGTTGGCTGACCGTTGATTGTTGCGACAGTTTGGTAGTAAGCGCAACGGCGGCGTTGGTGCGCGCCAGCTTCAGATAACGAGCGCGGTCTCCGCGGGGTTTAGTCTGCACATTCACCCGACGACCGGCCAGCTCGGACAACGAATCCGCAAGCAGGGTTTTATCGCTCAAGTTGAAATCGAGTAAAATTTCCCCCGGTAAGGTTCGCATCTGGCTGCCCTGTAGATAGAACTGCCCCACAAAGGTTTCTACTACCTCACCCAACTCAGTGCCACCCGGAACTTTCGGGAAATAACTGCGGCTACCGAGAACCTTACCCTGGCGAATAAACAGCACATGCACGCAGGCCATTCCGGCATCAAAAGCCACGCCGATAACATCCAGATCGTCACCATTATTGGAAACGAACTGTTTCTCCGTCACCCGACGTACCGCCTGGATCTGATCGCGGATGCGGGCGGCTTCTTCAAATTCAAGCGCCTGGCTGGCCTTTTCCATCCGGGCAATCAGTTGCGTCAATACCTGATCGTCTTTCCCGGCGAGAAACAGCCGCACGTATTCTACCTGCTGCTGGTACTCTTCTTCACTTACCAGTCCGGCGACGCACGGTCCTAAACAACGGCCAATTTGATATTGCAGACAGGGACGAGAGCGATTGCGGTAGACGCTGTTTTCACATTGGCGAATGGGGAAAATTTTTTGCAGCAGCGCGAGCGTTTCGCGAACGGCATAGCCGTTAGGGAATGGACCAAAATATTCGCCTTTGGCGTGTTTAGCGCCACGGTGCATCGCCAGTCGTGGATGGGTATCGCCGCTGAGGAAAATAAAGGGATAGGATTTATCGTCACGCAGCAGCACGTTATAACGCGGTTGATACAGCTTGATATAGTTATGCTCAAGCAGCAGCGCTTCCGTTTCGGTATGGGTAACGGTCACGTCAATTTGCGCGATCAACGCCACCAGAGCCTCGGTTTTACGCGAAGCCAGGTTGCTGCGAAAATAGCTGCTAAGGCGCTTTTTCAGATCTTTTGCTTTGCCAACATAAATGACGGTACCACCAGCATCATACATACGATAGACGCCCGGTTGGCTGGTCACCGTCTTGAGGAAAGCTTTTGCGTCAAAAACATCACTCACTGACTTGCTAACGACTCCGCATTGCACAGGCCATGGCGAATTGCCAGGTGAGTTAGCTCCACATCGCCATGAATGTTTAATTTGCTGAACATTCGATAACGATAGCTATTCACCGTCTTGGGACTCAGATTTAACTGTTCTGAGATCTCATTGACCTTTTGGCCCTTGGTGATCATCAGCATAATCTGCAACTCGCGTTCAGACAAACTGGCAAACGGTGATTCCGTTTTTTCCGGTTCAATCTGACTGAGCGCCATCTGTTGGGCGATATCGGAAGCGATATAACGTTGACCCGAAGCAACACAACGAATCGCATTTACCACTTCCTGCGGGGCAGCGCCTTTACTTAAGTAACCGGCGGCGCCAGCCTGCATGACCTTCGCAGGCAGCGGATTTTCAGTATGCACGGTCAACATGATCACTTTGGTATCGACAATGGAGCGCGCGATTTTTCGCGTCGCTTCAAGCCCCCCAATACCAGGCATGTTCATATCCATCAGGACGACGTCCACAGGATTTGCACGGCACCACTTAACGGCATCCTCGCCGCAGCAGGCCTCACCGACAACTTTAATCCCTTTTATATCTTCCAGAATGCGTCGTATCCCTGCGCGCACTAGTTCGTGGTCATCAACAAGAAGTACGTTGATCAAAGGAATAATCTCCAGAATTAGGGATAACGCTACTGATAGTTTATCTCCCATATATTACCGGGTTTTATCGTAACTTTAAAAGCCCAAAAAGTGTCCTGAAGAAGATTTCCCTCCCATTTATGGCAATTTGTCTCCACACCAGGTGGAAACCTATACAGAACATATAGTTGGATTATGTTTCTTTTTTAACATTCACCCTACAGAAGGCGCAAAAAAAGCAACAGAACAGGTTGCGGATTAATAGGATTCGAAAGATGTAACAATAATTAACTTCCGCCAAAAGCGGTGGAAAATATTAACGATGAGCACTTAGATGAACAGATATTATTCAGTAAATTTAACCGCTCAGCGCGCAACATCAGCAACACATATCACGCGCTCCTTTTTTTTCTACCGCTTGTGGTATACTGCGCCGCCTTAACATTTAGTATTGCGCAACAGCGCTGATAGCAAACGAGGATATCGATGAGCACACCAGATTTTTCCACTGCAGAAAATAATCAACAGCTGGCGCAGGAAGTCTCCTGCCTGAAAGCCCTGCTGACGCTAATGCTTCAGGCTATGGGTCAGGCAGATGCTGGCCGCGTGATTATTAAAATGGAAAAGCAAATCGCGCAGATGGAAGATGAGGCTCAGGCTGCCGTATTCTCCAGCACCGTTAAGCAAATTAAACAAGCTTACCGTCAGTAAGAAATGACCGGCTGAAAGCGATTGCTGACAGCCGGTTTCACGTCTGACACGCAGAACGAGCGATTCGCTCAAATTAATCCTGTTGCGACGGCATAACAGGCAATTTGCGTTTTGTTGGGGGCGTTAAATTTCCGCTGCATATTCTTCTGATGAAAATTGACCGTATTTTCTGAAATAGACAATATCATCGCTACCTCTGCCGAGGTCTTTCCTTCTGCGGTCCATTTTAGGATCTCCAGCTCGCGCCGGCTAAACTTCATCTCCGGCGGCATAACCATTTCATCCTCCAGCCGCAGCAACGCCAGCAGACTAAGCTCGGTCAGCGTTCTTAGACGTAACTCTAATTCGTCCTCGTGATACGGACCCGGCTGCGCATTTTTAGCAGAAACCGATAAGAAGCCCAACGCATGATTTGGCAAGGTCAGACACTGCGTCACGCCTTTATTTAAACCATGATCGCGCGCGCCATTCCACAATTCTGGGGTCTCGCAAAAAAGCTGGTCATTCCATGGTAGATGTCCACGAAGAAAATTTTCTCTGCGTAATACCGGATCAATAGCAAAATAATTCTCCGCCTGATAATGTGACATCCAGGCCTGAGGATAAGTTGATTGCAGCGTCAGTTTCGGGCGTGTAAAAGGCACCGGATGGCGCACACAGAGTGCGTAGTAGTCGTATTCCAGTTCTTCTGTTTGCTGTTGGAGAAGGTTATAAACCGAATCCCCATCATGAGTTGACTGGAATTGTTGCAGCATTTCCCGCCGCCAGCTGAAAAAATCAATGTCCCTCATAACCTACCAAATAACCCCTGATTGATAATCATTATTATAAATACATAAAACTAACACATAAATCTTATTTATATGTATAAAATAACGTAGCCATCGCATTATTCGATTTTCGCTGGCGATTATTTATCGAACTCAGGAGGAAAATATGCTCTCGCCGTCCTCGTCTATGCAGCTCTTTTCCCGGATGTGGCAAGACTTTAGCGCAAGCTCTGTCCCGCCAATCGATTTCCGCCACCCAGGGGCTTTATCTTCTTGCTTTGCAGTCAGTGATTTTGCTGCCGCCTCAATGGGGATCGCCGCCGCTTACCTTGCCCGCTTATGCTCAACAGCCGCCATGCCGATAGTGGATCGCCGGCTGGCGTCATATTGGTTTTCAGCCAGCGCCAGGCCGCATAATCGTCCAGCACAGCAGCTTTGGGATCCATTAGCGGGAGATTATCAAACGGAAGATGGATGGATCCGACTGCATACGAATGCCCCCCATCACAGACTCGCCGTGGCGCAGATTCTGGGACAACATGCGACTCGACAAACGCTGGCTCAACAAGTTCGTCAATGGCACTCGCATGCGCTGGAACAAGCGGTGGTGGAAAATGGCGGTTGCGCGGCGGCGATGCGCAGCGCGGAAGAGTGGCGAGCACATCCGCAGGGCATCGCCGTCAGCCGGCAACCGCTGCTGATAGAAGCCGATTCACCGCCGGGGCCGTCGGTTGCCTGGCCCCTCTCCCCCTCCCGCCCTTTGCTCGGTATCAGGGTACTGGATTTAACCCGGGTTATTGCTGGCCCCGTCGCGACTCGTTTTCTCGCAGGGTTAGGCGCTGATGTATTACGTATTGATCCTGTCGACTGGCAAGAACCAACACTCGAAGAAGAGATTACGCTGGGTAAGCGCTGCGCCCGATTGAATATAAAAACACAAACCGATAAGCAACGTTTAATCACGTTAATCTCGCAAGCCGACGTCATTGTTCACGGGTACCGCGCTGACGCGTTGGATGCGCTAGGTCTTGATTGTCATACCAGAGCCGCGTTATCGCCGGGAATTGTTGATGTTTCACTAAATGCCTGGGGATGGGAGGGGCCATGGAGAAACCGACGCGGTTTCGACAGTCTGGTGCAAATGGCCTGTGGTATCGCTCATGCCGGTCAACGCTGGCGCGACGCGGATAAACCAATCCCGCTTCCGGTACAGGCGTTAGACCACGCGACGGGCTATCTGATGGCTGCCGCAGTACTAAAAGGGATAGCGCAACGCATAGAGAGCGGCAAAGGTTATCATGCGCGGCTGTCATTGGCTCGCGTCGCAGCCAGCCTGATGGAGTGGCCTGGCGCACGACATGAGATGCCTTTCGCGCCGCTGCAACGTCGTGATTTTCAATCTGCGATGGAATGGTCGACATTTGGTCTGGCTGAACGGCTAACATTTCCCATCCGCCTGGCGGGTACGCCGATTATCTGGTCACGACCGCCCTGCCGGTTAGGGTCAGCCGCGCCAGAATGGTAACATTTACTGCATTAAAAATTTCTCAAGGAACTGACGAGTACGCGGCTGCTGCGGGTTAGCAAATAGCTCTCTGGCCTTACCTTGTTCGACGATACGCCCCTGATCCATGAAAATGGCGCGGTCGGCGACATCGCGAGCGAAACTCATCTCATGGGTGACAATAACCATGGTGCGCTTTTCCTGCGCCAGTTGACGGATGGTGTTGAGTACCTCGCCCACTAACTCTGGATCCAATGCAGAAGTTGGCTCATCAAAAAGAATAACATCCGGGCGCATTGCTAACGCGCGGGCAATCGCCACACGCTGCTGCTGCCCGCCGGATAAACGACGCGGATAGCTATTCTCTTTTCCCGACAACCCTACCTTTGCCAGCAGTTCACGCGCCAGAGAAATAGCCTCGTTCTTATCTTCGCCTTTGACGATAACCGGCCCTTCAATAATATTTTCCAGCACCGTTCGGTGCGGAAACAGATTGAAGTTCTGGAACACAAAGCCAACGTGCTGTCTCAGACGGCGGATCAACCCTTTTTGCTGGCCAATGCTACGCGAAGTATCGATAGTCACATCGCCCACGCGAATGGTACCGCTTTCGGGGCTTTCAAGCAGGTTAATGCTGCGCAACAGCGTGGTTTTACCAGAGCCGCTTGGGCCGATAATCGCCACGACCTCCCCTTCCTGAACCTCGAGATCGATACCGTGCAGCACGGTCTGCCCGTGGAATTTTTTCACCAGTTTTTTGACTTCAATCGCACTCATTTTGGATCACGCTCCTGGCGATTCAGCTGATTTTCAAAATAATTCTGCAACGTCGATAGCACAGTCGCCATCACCCAATAGATCAGCGAGGCGGCAAGATACATCGTAAATACTTCCAGCGTACGTGAGGTAATTAACTGTGCCTGGCGGAACAGTTCCGGTACCTGAATCGTCGCCGCCAGCGAAGTATCTTTGACGAGGCTGATAAAGCTGTTAGAGAGCGGCGGCAGCGCCACGCGGGCAGCCTGCGGTAAAATAGCCCGACGCAAAGTCTGCCACGGCGTCATGCCGATACTGGCGGCAGCTTCCCACTGCCCTTTATCTATAGAGGCAATCGCCGCGCGCAGCGTTTCCGCCGCATAGGCCGCAGTATTCAATGACAGGCCAATCATCGCCGCCGGAATCGGATCCAGCTCAATACCGAACTGCGGCAAACCGTAATAGATCATGAACAGTTGGGCAATCAGCGGGGTTCCGCGGAAAATAGAGATATACATCCGCGCCAGCCATCTGATCGGCCAGATTGGCGACATGCGCATCAGTGCGAGGATAAAGCCCAGCAGCAGGCCGAAGAACATACCGCCGATGCTCAGCTGTAACGTAAAAACCGCGCCCTTTAACAGGTAAGGCGCGGAGTCAATGACCAGTTGGATACTTTCTTGCATTCGATTTTTTCTGCATTAGACGTGCGGATGATAAGCAAACAGCGCGGGCGCGCCACCGGTATGGATAAACAGAATCGGCCCCTCATCCTTAAAGCGATTCTGATTAATGCCGTCAATCAGCCCGGCCATAGCCTTTCCGGTATAAACCGGATCCAGCAGGATACCTTCCAGTTGCGCCAGCAGTTTCACCGCTTCCATGCCTTCTTCATTGGGCGTACCGTATCCGGGAGCAAAATAATCACCCCATAAGGTAATCTCCGCTTTGGCCTGCAGCTCAAGACTGTTGGCAACGGCCTGCTGCAGCGTCACCACCTTAGGCAACTGGTCGGCAACGCTACGTGACACGGTCACCCCGATTAACTCTGCGTTCGGCATCAGCTGTTCCAGGCCTACCGCCAGCCCGGCATGAGTACCCGCGCTACCGGAGGCGACTACTACCGAAGAGATCTCCACCGCGCCTTCACATTGCTGGGCGATTTCCAGTGCGCTTTCGACATAACCTAACGCGCCAAGGGCATTAGATCCGCCGACCGGAATGACATAAGGACGGTATCCCTGAGCTTCAATACGTGTCGCCAGCTCTTCAAGCTGCGCGTTGGGATCGGTTAATGCATCACACATCTCAACCTGAGTATTGAACAGATCCAGCAGCAGGCGGTTACCGTTAGTCAGATAATTTTCAGCACGCGTGCCTATCGGATTTTCCAACAACGCGACGCAGTGCAGCCCCAGTTTCGCAGCCACGGCTGCCGTCTGGCGCACATGGTTCGATTGAATCGCCCCTGCGGTGATCAGCGTATCAGCCCCCTCACGCAGCGCATCGGCGGCGAGGAACTCCAGCTTACGCAGTTTATTTCCTCCCATCGCCATGGGGGTGACATCATCGCGTTTTATAAAAATATCCCGTCCGAGATGATCGGACAGGCGTGGTAGATATTCCAGCGGCGTCGGCGCGCCAATAAATTCCAGGCGCGGAAAACGCGTTAAATTTTGTAGTGACATGGCACCTCCAGACTCAGTTATCCTTATTATGCACGCAGTTGCTGGCGAAATAAAAAAAGGCGCCGTTATCAGCGCCTTTTTTCATCTTCAGACGTTACTTAGTGACGTCAGCACCAAACCATTTTTCTGAAAGCGCCTTCAGGCTGCCATCTTTCTGCATATCTGCAATAGCGGTGTCCACCGCTTTCAGCAGATCTTCATTTCCTTTACGTAACGCCACCCCGGACTCCTGTCGGGAGAATGCTTCACCGGTTACAGCCAGAGTGTTGTTCGTTTTCTTGACCAAATCCAACGCTGCCAGACGGTCAACCAAAATGGCGTCAATACGGCCTACGCGCAGGTCCTGATATTTTGTCGGGTCATCGTCATAGGTGCGGATATCAACGCCCTGTACGTTCTGGCGCAACCACTCTTCATAATTGGTACCCAGACCAACGCCGACTTTTTTACCTTTCAGGTCCGCCGCGGTTTTAATCACGCCTTCGTTACCCTTTTTCACCAGCGCCTGAACACCAGAAATAGTATAAGGGGTGGAGAAGTCGTATTTTTTCTTGCGCTGGTCGGAAATAGTGACCTGGTTAATCACCACATCAATACGTTTAGAATCGAGAGAAGCCAGCATGCCGTCCCATTTGGTGGGTTTGAGATCGGCTTTCACCCCGATGTGTTTCGCCAGTTCATTGGCAAACTCAACTTCAAAACCGGTCAATTTGCCATCATCGCCTTGATAACTAAACGGCGGGTATGTACCTTCCAGGCCAACGCGTAGCGTGCCGCGCTCTTTGACCTGATTAAGCAGATTTTCAGCGGCGAAGGTTTTCACGCTTACACCAGCCATCAATGCTACGGCCATTGCGCCCATCAGCGCCTGACGACCCAGAAGTGCTAATTTCATAGATACCCCGAATATAATGAGATTTTCGTGTAGTGTAAGGCGTTTAGCAGCAGCCTACCAACATCTATCCGCTACATCTTATGCCAATTTATTATATATGCGGCTATTTAGGGTATAGCGAAAAAGCAACGAAATTATTCATATTTGCCAGTTATCTCCCATACTGCAAAGGTCAGCTTGATGACGCCAGGAGCATGGAAGATGAAAAATCCCACGTTGTTGCAATGTTTTCACTGGTATTACCCGGAAGGTGGCGAGTTATGGCGGGAAGTAGAAGCCCTTGCGCCAAATCTCAATGAAATTGGCATTAATATGATTTGGTTGCCGCCCGCCTATAAGGGCGCTTCCGGCGGTTATTCAGTTGGCTACGATAGTTACGATCTTTTCGACCTCGGTGAATTCGATCAGAAAGGATCGGTTGCCACCAAATACGGCGATAAAGCTCAGCTGTTAGCGGCGATTAATGCGCTAAAAGAGCATCAAATTGCCGTACTTCTTGATGTCGTCGTAAACCACAAGATGGGCGCCGATGAGAAAGAACGCATCCGCGTACAACGCGTTGATGAACAGGACCGCACGCAAATCGCGGAAGAAATCATCGAATGTGAAGCCTGGACCCGCTATACCTTTCCGGCCCGCGCTGGCAAATATTCACAATTTATCTGGGACTATAAATGTTTTAGCGGTATCGACCATATCGAAAATCCCGATGAAGATGGCGTATTCAAAGTGGTTAATGACTACACCGGCGATGGCTGGAACGATCAGGTCGACGATGAAATGGGCAACTTCGATTATCTCATGGGCGAAAATATCGATTTCCGTAACCATGCCGTGACCGAAGAGATAAAATATTGGGCCCGCTGGGTCATTGAACAGACCGGCTGCGATGGTTTCCGCCTTGATGCCGTCAAACATATTCCGGCATGGTTTTATAAAGAGTGGATTGAGCATGTGCAGGGGTCCACCGATAAACCGCTATTCATTGTTGCCGAATACTGGTCACACGAGGTGGATAAGCTACAGCAGTACATCGACCTTGTTGACGGTAATACCATGCTGTTTGATGCGCCGCTGCAGATGAAATTCCATGAAGCCTCGCGTCAGGGCCGCGATTACGACATGAGTCAAATCTTCACCGGGACGCTGGTGGAAGCCGACCCATTCCATGCGGTCACGTTGGTCACAAATCATGACACCCAACCGCTTCAGGCGCTGGAAGCGCCGGTCGAGGCCTGGTTTAAGCCGTTAGCCTATGCGCTGATTTTACTGCGTGAAAACGGTGTTCCCTCGGTATTTTACGCCGACCTGTTCGGCGCAAGTTATGAAGATACCGGCGGAGATGGCCAGACATACTCCATCGAGATGCCGGTTATCGAGCAGCTTCACGAACTCATCGATGCGCGTCAGCGTTTCGCCCACGGCGTACAAACGCTGTGGTTCGATCATCCTAACTGTATCGCCTTCAGCCGCAGCGGCACCGATGAACATCCTGGCTGCGTAGTGGTGCTCTCCAACGGAGACGATGGCGAGAAAACGTTACCGCTTGGCGAGAATTATGCCAATAAACGCTGGAAGGATTTTCTCAATAATCGACAAGAGGTTATTGAGACTGATGACGAGGGCAATGCCGTATTCACCTGTAATGCAGGCAGCGTAAGCGTGTGGGTGATTGAAGAGGTGCTTTGAGGTCAGCGGGCTGGCTTTATAGCCGGCCCGCCAACATCGATTACTGCGCGGTCGTACTCGCCGTCTGGTTCTTTTTCCAGGCCTGCTCGCATTCCGGCGTTAAGCGTTCAACACGGGTTAACGTCATTCGATCGTATTCCAGCGTGTTTCCAGTACGTTCAATAGGATAAATATCGAGGCTGCTGGTCACATTATAAACCTGATTGTCGCGGTTCATTAATTTTCCCGGCTCAGCAATTACCCGCTGCCACTGACGGCAATCGAGAGTATCTCCGTCTTTGGTAACGATAAACGTCGCTATCGCCTCAGGACTTACCATTGCGCTCTGCGGTCCCTTCGATTGCCAGAACCCTTCCAGCCCTGCAGGCGCCGGCGCTTTGACCACCGCCTCATAGGTATCAACCTGAACGCATCCGGCCAGGGTAAGCAGCGCGCCAGCCATAACAATCTTTTTCATCATCCATCCCACAAACCGATAAAAAAGTATTGTGGCATTAAAGCGTTAAGGCCGCCACCCCTGCGCGATGCTCCCGTTGCTTAGCTTCGCCGTCAATCTCAGCATTTATTCTTACCGATTATTATTAGTTGTATGAAACCTGAATGACAAATGCATTTTTTGAATAGAATACAGCCAACGCCAATTTAATAGGCTGCCCCTCCATAAGGATAATCCGAAAATAAATTACAATTCTGGCGACGACATGCCGCGACACCGGGCATTATTACTGTCAGAGTCTGTTTATTCTTTTTCTATGGCTTTACTTTGAGAATATTCCTGGCAAATTATGAGTATTATTAGCGAATAGTTTAGCCTGGCTAATGCTTTCCGCATAAAGTCAGGTGTTACAAAAATGGACTTCATCACACGGCCTGGGCCAGATGAATTATCGTTACGTGTTGATTGAGGATGGGTCATGTCAACGATTATCATGGATTTGTGCAGCTATACCCGGCTAGGTTTAACCGGATATCTGGCAAGCCGGGGAATAAAGAAGCGCGATATCATTGAGGTGCGTAGCGCACAGAGTTTGAAAGAGCGCTGCGAATCGCTGCGTCCGGCGGTTGTGTTTCTCAACGAGGACTGTTTTATACATCACGAAGAGAGCAATCAACTTATCCGCGACATCATTACCACCTACCCCGATACTCTATTTGTTATTTTTATGTCGCTGGCCAACATCCATTTTGATCACTATTTACTTGTACGCAAGAATTTACTTATCAGCTCAAAATCCCTTACACCGAAAGACCTTGATAACATACTGGGTAATTATCTGCAGACCGATAGCGCCAATAATCTAAACCAATTACGCACCCGCATTCCCACTCTATCGCTCAGTCAGGCCGAATCGAATATGCTGCAAATGTGGATGGCCGGCCACGCTACTTCACATATTTCCAGGCAGATGAATATCAAAGCAAAAACCGTTTCGTCACATAAAGGTAATATTAAGAAAAAAATCCAGACGCACAATAAACAGGTGATTTACCACATTGTTCGGTTGGCTGAAAACATTACTTCCGGCATTTACGTCAATATGCGCTGATGGCAAACTGGCGGCGATTACCGCCAGTTTCTGAATGGGGGCCTACTCTGCTTTCTCAACAAAGATGCCGTCCGGGTGCCCCACTTCATTGAAAAACCAGATCCCCAGCGGGTAATCTTCCAGCGCCACAAGATACATGGTTCCTTCACTAAACGACTCAATTGCCAGTACTACCCCCGATCGACGTGGGCCACCGTCGGTCTTTACCGTGACACGATCGTTTACCTGCATAACTCGCCTCCTCTCGTTTTGAGCCAGTGTAGAACAAAAGCTGACTTCACGCAGCGTTCAGCCAGCGCAACTGGCGTTTTTATAGACCGTCTATACTTAAAGAGGCCCTTTCAGAGCCGAGCGAGGTAGTGATGATGAAATCCGCTAAAGACCACGGTGTGATGAATACCGACGGGATTGACGTTAATGTCGATGCCCTGCTGGCGGCGATCAATGAGATTAGCGAAAGCGAAGTACATCGTAGTGAAGATGATCCGCATCATGTCAGTATCAATGGCCGTGATGAACACACATGGCGCGAGCTGGCCGAAGCCTTTGAGCTTGATATTCATGACTTTAGCGTTACTGAAGCCAATCGCTAAGCTCAGGTGAAAAAAATCCCGACTCGCAGGAGTCGGGATCAAACTTGCTAATGCAAGAAGCACTTGAAAATTCGTTACACCGGGAAATCCGATGCATGGAAGACATTATCCTCAATTATTTTGCATGACAAGAAGTATTCATGATGAGAATTATTGAGAAATGCGGCTTATATGTACAACCTATTTAATAACCCAGGCGCGACAAGGCTTGCCTGTTATCGTTCTTTTACGAACGGTATGCTTGCACCATGCATTTTTTAAGAATTTTCCCATACCGAAGAGCAACAACGCGGCAATAAAGGTGAGCATCCTCACATTACCAGGCCCTACCCAGCCGAACAAACCCGATTACGTCCATTCTGCTTAGCCAGATACAGGCGATGATCGGCAATCGACTGCAGCTCCTCAAAGTTAAACTCATCTGATGTCTCGCTACTACTTATCCCCAGCGAGGCGCTGATCCGCAAACTAACGCTATTGTGCAACAATATCTCCCGGCTATGGATACGCAGACGAATACGCTCAGCAATCGCACGCGCTTGCGGCAGTTGGGTATTGGGTAGAACGATACAGAACTCTTCACCACCAACGCGTCCGGCAATATCCTGCTCGCGAATCTGTCCCATAATAGTACTGCCAACCAACGTCAAAACACGGTCCCCTGCCTGGTGACCATGTTTATCATTGATGCCTTTAAAATAATCCAGATCCAGCTGTATGACGGATATCGGTTGATTATTCCGCCGGCAGCTTCGGGCCGCCGCGATCGCCCGTTCAAACAGAGCGCCGCGATTTAGCAGCCGCGTTAATGCGTCATGCCAGGCCTGCCACTCAAGGGACGCCTGCAACACGCTCATGTTGATGACCATACGGCGAATAACCCCCCACGACACAATCAACATGAGGGTAAACATTAACCACATCAGGGTCAGGGCGATGGAAATGGTCCCGAAATCACCACGCACCCCCTCTTTCAAAGTATGAATATGCAACAGTACGCCGTCAAAGTTGCGGATCTTTTCCCAACTGATATAGCGAGTTAACTGACGTATGCCGCCATGGTTATCATTGGTCAACGCATAACGAAGTTGTTCTTGTTCCTTTGGCGAGAGCGGCGTCAGGACATCATCCGGCGCCGAAGAGGCGAGCAAATTGAGCTGCTTGTCATACAGTTGATACTCGCCCATTTGCCCTCCTTTTACCGCACTGACCAGAAAATTCTGCAGGTCGCGGATGGAAAAATCCATCGCCAGCACCCCCAGCCAGTAGTGCTCATAATCAAGAGGAATCGAGGCCGTAACCACCTGCGGTTGCGTATACCCGTCTTCTTGTTGAGTCGTTTGCCAGAGGATCCCTCGCCCTGGATTATCACGCTGGGTTTGCCGCATAAACCATGCTGACCCCGTATCTCGCGAGAACTGCGCCAGCACCTGGCTGGAACTGCGCGGGGCATCGGTAGTGGTATAAAACCCGCTGCGAGAAACGTAGGACATGCGCTCGCTGAAAATTCTGTTGTTATTGGTCAAACGCAGAAGATAGCCCAGCTCAAGGGTAGCCATCAGTTCATTGCTGGCCTGAGGATTATTACGCGATAACAGATCATCAGCGTCGACAAAAGAATCTGAAACCCCGTATACCGTAAGAGTACGCCGGTTGTTTAGCTCGACTGACCAGATGGGATCATGACGTTTACTGATGTACTCCTGTTCGGCCCGGCGCAGAATCGCGAAATCCAGCGGATTCTCCAGTGCTGATTGCATGCTGTTGCGGAAAAAGAGCAGACGATTGAGATTAAATTGCAACAGCCCATCCATTTCATGGGCCACGTTCTCAAGATTATTACGTTGGTTGGCGACGTAGGCTTCTTCCAGTACGCGGATTTCTCGCCAGATGAGCAACGTTGAAAAGAACAGCACCACGATGAAACAGATATTGACCACTCGCCCCGGATTGAAGAGGCGATGAAACTTTTTTGGCCAGAGCGGCTTATCCATTATTTACTCGCAGTACGGTCAAAGAAACCAACAACATCAACGCTCCTTGTCCGAACGTAATCAATATTAAAAGCGCCCGCACCAGCGGGCGCTGCACATCTAATTATGCTGCGAATGTTGCCCTTCGCCGCGGACCAACTCATCTTCACGGAAGGCTTCACGCTGTACGACCTGTCCGTCATACCACCGGCACTCGACCATATCGTCGGCAATGCCGGTGACGACCATCCGCGGTCCGCCGTTTTTTCGTCTGACTTCATCACTGACCAACAAGACCATTTTTGCCTCCGGTATCAGGAAGAAACTGTTTCACCTTAGACGACCCCGGCCCATTTTGCGTAGCCGGCGCAGGGATTTATTTCGCTTTGCCGCGTAACGCGGTGATAGCTTTAACGACGCCAAAGACGATAGCGCCAATGATAAATCCTAGCACCAGATTAGCGGCCACAGGCAATGTGGATGCCAGCATTCCGCTTAGCCCATGGGCAAAATTCTCGATGAAATGATGCAGCGGCGCTACGCCGTGAACCACGATACCGCCGCCAACCAGAAACATCGCCAGGGTACCGACGAAAGTCAGAATTTTCATCAATCGCGGCGCGATGGCCAGGAGCGCTTTTCCAACCCACTGCGCCAGTGCGCTTTTCTTCTCCGCCAGCCAATATCCCATGTCATCGAGCTTCACAATGACGCCCACCAGGCCGTAAACCCCAACGGTCACGAGAATGGCGATGCCGGATAAAATCAGGATCTGATTAAGCAATGGCGCATCAGCCACAATACCCAGGGTAATCGCGACGATTTCGGCTGACAGGATAAAATCGGTACGGATCGCCCCTTTTACTTTATCGCGTTCAAAGGCCTGCGGATCCTGAGCTGCAAGCGTTTCCAGCCGCTGCTGGCGCAATTTCGGATCTTCCTTATTCTTGCGCGCATGCAGGTTATGCAGCACTTTTTCAAAGCCTTCAAAGCAGAGAAATGCGCCGCCCAGCATCAATAGCGGTGTAATGGCCCAGGGAATAAAGGCGCTGATGAGTAACGCCAGCGGCACCAGAATCACTTTATTCAGGAACGAGCCTTTTGCCACTCCCCATACTACCGGGAGCTCGCGGTTGGCTCTTACGCCTGTGACCTGCTGCGCATTGAGAGAAAGATCATCGCCCAGTACGCCAGCCGTTTTCTTGGCCGCCAGTTTTCCCATGACGGAGATATCGTCCAGCAGCGTGGCAATATCGTCCAATAAGGTTAAAAGACTACTTCCCGCCAAAATGTGCTTCCTTCAATTTCTGTTTATGAAACATAGAGTATGAGGCAAAAGTGCCCTCTCGCCCAGAGATGTCATTAGTCAACAAAAATATAACAAAAAAAGCACATTGAAAGCGCTCGCCAGCACGTTAGTTTTCACGTTAACTATATGTTCCCTTTCTATCTCTTTTCGTCGCGAGGAAGTATGTCTACCCGTCAGCTGTTACCCCTTATCGGCGCGCTGTTTGCGCTGTATATCATTTGGGGTTCAACCTATTTTGCTATCGCTATTGGCGTTGCCAGCTGGCCGCCGTTGATGATGGCCGGGATCCGCTTTCTCTCTGCCGGCGGCGTGTTGCTCATCTATTTGCTGGCCACCGGCCATAAACTCCCGGCCCGCCGGCCGCTACTTAATGCGGCACTGATAGGCATTCTGTTGCTTGCCGTCGGTAATGGCTTCGTCACTCTTGCAGAACATCAGCATGTACCATCAGGCATCGCAGCGGTGATGGTCGCCACCGTACCGCTGTTTACGCTCTGCTTCAGCCGTTTTTTTGGCATTGCTACGCGCAAGCTGGAATGGTTCGGTATTGCGATCGGTCTGGCGGGAATAGTGATGCTCAATAGCGGCGGCAACCTCAGCGGCAATCCCTGGGGCGCATTGCTGATTCTAATCGGTTCCCTGAGCTGGGCGTTTGGCTCGGTTTACGGTTCCCGTATTGAATTACCAACCGGGATGATGGCGGGCGCGATTGAAATGCTGGCGGCAGGGATGGTGCTTTCCGCGGCATCCTGGTTCTCAGGCGAAAAACTCGCCCAAATGCCCTCCTGGTCTGGAATATTTGCCGTTGCGTATCTGGCCATTTTTGGCTCGCTTATCGCCATCAACGCCTATATGTATCTGATACGTAACGTAACGCCGGCGGTGGCCACCAGCTATGCCTATGTCAATCCGGTTGTCGCCGTGCTGCTGGGGACCGGATTTGGCGGCGAAAGTCTCTCATTTATCGAATGGCTGGCGCTGGCGGTGATTATTTTCGCGGTCGTGTTGGTGACGCTGGGTAAATATCTCTTCCCTGCCCGCTCCACCGTTACGCCTTGTCAATCGGATCGATAAAACCAATGCCCTGAGTGTCGATCTGCGCGCAATTTCCACCGCCGCAGATCCACTCCTCCAGACGATCGCATAAAGCATCATCGCTTAATTTCTGCCGCCCGCGGAGCGCGCACTCCCAGACAATAAGCACCCGCCAACCTTGTGCTAACAACATCGCCAGGTCGCGGCGATCGCGTTGTACGTTAGCGCCAATCTTTTTCAGCCAGAAATCGGTACGGGTCGCCGGTACTTTAAACAGATAACAGTGATGATGATGCCAAAAGCAGCCATGGGTGAAAATAACGCAGCGGTAGTCAGACAGCAGAAAATCAGGCCGCCCCGGTAGCGATGCCTCCTGAACGCGAAAAGTGAATCCGGCCTGCGTTAGCAGCGCCGCTAGCCGCTTCTCAATTGCCGTATCGCGGGTCGCGATAGCGCGCATATTTTTACTACGTGTGGCCTTATCATGAACGTCCGCCATCGCTATCTCCTGCAACGCGCCGCTTTACCGCCTCGGAAATTCGCGGCGCCAGCAGCTTCGCTACCGCGGCAAACACCGGAACAATCACCGAGTTGCCGAACTGGCGATAGGCCTGGGTATCGGAAACCGGAATACGAAAACGGTATTCTCCCGGGGCTTCGAACCCCATCAACCGTGCGCATTCACGCGGCGTTAAACGCCGCGGGCGGCGCTGTTGATTTTGTGGATCGTCAAAGTGCTTTTCGCCCAATGGCTTATCCCAACCTCGATCGACCAGGATCTCAGCGCCATCTTTGTAGTAGCGCGCCGAAAGCGTTCGCGCAACGCTGCCTGGATTGGTCGGGTCGACCAGACCGTAGCCAAAACCGTTGCCACGCGCCTGGTGTTTACGCGCGTAACGGTAGAGGTACTTCCATAAAACCGGCGTCAGGATGAATTTAGCATCGACGGTGGGATCCAATAACTCGCCAAAGGTCGGCCGCTGCGGCGGGTACAGGCTGGCGATATCGCGCAGCGTAAATCCTTCATGCAATTGTAAATCGCGACGGAAACCCACCAGCACGATACGCTCACGGTGTTGGGGTAAGAAATGACGCCCATCGATCACTTTTGGATCATCGACGCCCGCGTGATCGGCATCCGCCACCTCATAACCTAGCTCATCCAGCGTCTGCATGATAATACGGAAGGTTCTTCCTTGATCGTGGCTCTTCAGATTCTTGACGTTTTCCAGCACAAAGATCGGCGGACGGCGGGCGGCAATAATTCTGACGACATCAAAAAACAGCGTTCCCTGAGTTTCACAGGCAAAACCATGAGCGCGCCCCATGGCATTTTTCTTGGAGACTCCGGCGAGGGAAAAAGGCTGGCAGGGGAAGCCCGCGAGCAGTACATCATGTTGCGGGATCGCCTCACGGATAGACTTTGCCGCCTCTTCATCACTGATATCGGCGCGCTGGCTGAGAGTGATTTCGCGGATATCGGCGTTAAAGCTGTGCTCCTGCGGATCGCAATACCAGTTAGCTTTATAGGTACGTACGGCGTGTTTATTCCACTCGCTGGTAAATACGCACTGCCCACCAATAGCTTCAAAGCCGTGACGAATGCCGCCGATGCCGGCGAAGAGATCGATAAAACGAAAGGCATAGTCTGGATGATGGCGCGGCGGAGCCGGTAACAGGCTCGCCAGATGAGCGCACTCCGCGTTAGTCAATCTACTTGCCGCACGGCTCACCGTCGCCACCCGTTTGAGTATCGCCGGGCTCCAGTGCTGGTCGCCAACCGCGACCAGCTGTGCGACCAGGGTTTTGACATCATATATCGTCATCAGCTGGCGCAATAACGCCTGCGCGTGTTCCCCTGACGGTAAAGACAGGAGGTTTTCTTGGGATAAATTTTGCGGCATAACCTCAACCAGCACGGACAATTTTTGCAGAGAGTACCACAAATAGTCGCAACGGATTTAAACCGCAGGCGCAAAGCGGCGCAAAACCGCTTCATCCAACGACAACGGGTCGCCACGCAGTTCGGCGCTCAGCTTCGCCATAAATTGCACCAGAAATTGAGCGTTATGCGACGCCAAAGCTCTTCCCTGCTCCGTTTGCATGGTCTCAGGCAGACGGAGCAATTTGCTCTGGAAATGGTCGAGAGCATATTTCTTGTCATCAAGATCGCGCTGGTCAGCAAAGGGGTCGTTAGCATCAAACAAAATCGTGTTTAGCGCGCCGGAAACAGCAAAGACACGCGCCAGGCCAATTGCGCCTAAAGCTTCCAGACGATCTGCATCCTGGACAATTTTTGCCTCTACGCTTTGTGGCAGTATAGCCGCACTAAAGCTATGCGCTTCAATGGCATGCATAACAGCAGGATAACGGTCGGCTGGAAAGTCGGGGAAAGCGCTTTGCAGGATAGACCGCGTTTTCTGCGCCGCCATCCGTGAAGAGTGATGACGTTGAGGATGGTTTTTAGCCAGGCTGACAATATCGTGAAAGTAGCAGGCCGTCAGGATAACCAACTCGTCAGCGCCACTCTCGCCGACCAGTTGCTGCGCGGTACTCCAGACGCGGCGAAAGTGCGAAATGTCATGCGCCGCATCTTCCTGTGCATGATGCGTATTTAACCAGTTTTCAAATCGTTGTTGCCATTCAGCTAATAACATGAGCGTTTCCTGATGCCTGGGACTAGCCACGAGCATAGCAACTTTAATCGCGCTGTTCATGTACCTGAATAGGGGGACGCGTGTACCAGGCTATCGCCCCAAGGATTAACCCCACTGCCCCCAGCACCAAAAAACCCAGCAGCGCGCCAATCCATTTGCCCGCCGTTGATCCCCATTCACCATCAATGCTGGCGCCGGGAACGCTTTGAATCCGCCCCACTATCCACCAGTACCGTACCATCGCCCACACAAAGTAAGCGCAAAAAGCGTAAAAAGCCCATAACGCCAGCTTTCCAACGGGCCCCCGTTTCGCTTTCGTGTCCATTAAATCCTTCTCCATACATCAACCACAACGCATCATCTTCGACCACACAATTGTGATGCTCGTCACATTATACAATTATCATGCTTATCTGGAAGCATGAGTGTAGTACTGAGCGCTTTTGGTCATCCGTGAACGCAGGAGCGGTACTCCCCTATATATTACGGCTGTGTTCATGCTTTTAAATAAGACGATTTGCTGAAATTCAGCGATGTTCGTTATCAAACAAAATTATTTCAAATAATAATTTATTACTTTATAACTGATGATGTTGCTATGTCATTTACAATGCGCATATCATTATTGCAGGAAATTAAAAACAGTTTAATATCAACAATAAAAATAAAACACCAATAAACCTCAGAAATACTAATTACCCAAAGAATAGAAAATACATATATTGAATATAAAATAAATATTTTGAAATATTTTAATATACTTTTATTACATTTTTTATTTAATTAAAAATGAACTTAAGCGGCTAGTATCGATTTGTCATTCCACAGGGAATTAGACAATTCATATTAATTATGATTAAAGGGAATACATAATGAAAAGAAAAGTATTGGCTATTATGCTGCCAGCGTTATTAGCAGCAGGCGCGGCGCACTCTGCGGAAATTTATAATAAAAACGGCAACAAACTGGACCTCTACGGAAAAGTTGACGGTCTGCACTATTTCTCTGACGATGCTTCTGAAGATGGCGACCAAACCTACGCGCGTTTAGGCGTGAAAGGCGAAACGCAGATCAACGATCAGCTGACCGGCTACGGCCAGTGGGAATACAACATTCAGGCTAACACCACTGAAGGTGAAGGCGCTAACTCCTGGACCCGTCTGGGCTTCGCGGGTCTGAAATTTGCTGACTACGGTTCTCTGGACTACGGCCGTAACTACGGCGTTATCTATGATGTTGAAGCCTGGACCGATGTGCTGCCGGAATTCGGCGGCGATACCTACACCCAAACTGACGTCTTCATGCTCGGCCGTACCAACGGCGTGGCGACCTACCGCAACAGCGATTTCTTCGGCCTGGTAGATGGTCTGAACTTTGCCCTGCAGTATCAGGGTAATAACGAAAACGCGGGTTCTGGCGAAGGCACCAATAACGGTGGCGATCGTAAACTGGCGCGTGAAAATGGCGACGGTTTCGGTATCTCTACTTCCTACGATTTTGGCATGGGCATCAGCTTCGGCGCAGCATATGCTTCTTCCGATCGTACCAATAATCAGGTGGCCGCATCCGCAGACAGCGCATACGCCGGCGGCGATAAAGCCGATGCCTGGACCGTGGGCGCAAAATACGATGCTAACAACATCTACCTGGCAGCGATGTACGCGGAAACCCGCAACATGACCTCCTTCGGTAAATCCACCAGCTATCTCGGCGGCGGTATTGCCAATAAGACGCAGAACTTCGAAGTCGTTGCCCAGTATCAGTTCGATGATTACGGTTTACCGCTGCGCCCATCCGTTGCATATCTGCAGTCTAAAGGTAAAGACCTGTACAACAGCGGCGACAAAGACCTGGTTAAATACGTTGATGTGGGTATGACTTACTACTTCAACAAAAACATGTCCACCTATGTTGATTACAAAATCAACCTGCTGGACGAAGATGACTACTTCTACCGCGCAAACGGCATCGCCACCGATGACGTTGTCGCGCTGGGTCTGGTCTACCAGTTCTAAGATCCCCTCATGACCAAAGCCTGCCACGCGCAGGCTTTTTTTATTTTAACGGTCAGGCAATACTGTCTCGCGCGGCGTCGGCATCAATTCACTGAATTCATTTAAATTTCGCCAGGGAAGTGGCTCAATAGCACTTCAGCAGTGGAAGGGATACTCGTGAGTGCACGAGAGCGGAAACGCTGAAATTTAGTCCTGGTCTGAGTCAGAAAATGAGAAGATTCTTTGGCGCCCTTGTCTGCTTCAGCGCTATGCTTTTTTGTAAAGGGATTGTCTCAGCGGGATATGCATCACTGAAAAGGATAAGCGTAAGTGATTGAATAGTGGCGGAGAGAGGGGGATTTGAACCCCCGGTAGAGTTGCCCCTACTCCGGTTTTCGAGACCGGTCCGTTCAGCCGCTCCGGCATCTCTCCGCTGTTGAGGTTGCTATAATGCCAGGTTCTTTGGCATTTTAATAGCTCCAGTCCCTTAAATTGAGTTCAAGTGACGACTTTGCGAGCGATATGATGTTTAAATGGCCGTGGAAAGCAGAAGAACAGACAGGCAATGGCGAAATCCCGTGGGAACAAGCGGTTGCCATTCCGGTTTTAGCAAACCTCACTCATCAGGAACAGCAACAGCTGTGCCAAATGGCAGCACGTTTTTTACAGCAAAAACGTCTGGTGCCGTTACAGGGATTTGAGTTAACCCCATTACATAGCGCGCGTATCGCCCTACTCTTTTGTCTGCCGGTGCTGGAGCTTGGCCTTGAGTGGTTAGATGGCTTCCATGAAGTCCTGATCTACCCAGCGCCCTTCGTCGTCGATGACGAATGGGAAGATGACATCGGCCTGGTGCATAATCAACGCGTTGTACAATCCGGGCAAAGCTGGCAGCAGGGTCCCATAATCCTTAACTGGTTAGATATTCAGGACTCTTTCGATGCCTCAGGTTTTAACCTGGTGGTGCACGAGGTCGCGCACAAACTGGATTCACGTAACGGCGATCGCGCCAGCGGCGTCCCTTTTATTCCCTTGCGTGAAGTCGCTGGTTGGGAACACGACCTACATGCAGCGATGAACAACATTCAGGATGAAATCGATCTGGTCGGCGAAAGCGCCGCCAGCATTGATGCCTATGCGGCAACCGATCCGGCTGAGTGCTTTGCGGTGCTCTCAGAATATTTCTTTAGCGCACCGGAGCTATTCGCTCCTCGCTTCCCGGCGCTATGGCAGCGGTTCTGCCAGTTCTATCGTCAGGATCCGCTACAGCGTTTACGGGAAAACGATCTACTGGATGAAGACGACGCGCGCGTTGTTCATTAAAAGCCCGCTTTGAACTAAATATCACCAATTGAATCAGCTGGTTAAATTTAGTGTTGACACTAAAATGCGAGGCCATTACTATGCGCCTCGTTCACACGATTCCTCTGTAGTTCAGTCGGTAGAACGGCGGACTGTTAATCCGTATGTCACTGGTTCGAGTCCAGTCAGAGGAGCCAAATTTAAAAAGCCTGCTTTCGAGCAGGCTTTTTGCTTTTTAACATCCACGCCAGTTAAAAACTGCTTTCCACCGCTGAACGACTAATATTCACCGGCATCCCGGAGCGCCTCTGTAACGCTGAATCCGCGCGCCCGACATTCACGCCCGCGCCCTGTACAAACTCACGGATTGCCGGGGTATACGGCAGCGGTACTTTACGGTCTGACTGAAATTCAGCGCGATTACGCGATAACGGTTCATGCACTTCCAGCCAGCGGCTACCGTCCGGTTCAGTCGTGTATTTTACCGGCTGATCGATAATCTGTACTCGCGTGCCAACGGGCACATTATCGAACAGGTATTTGATGTCATCGTTGCGCAGGCGAATACAGCCCTGGCTCACCCGCAGGCCAATGCCAAAATTGGCATTCGTTCCATGAATGGCATACAACCTGCCAATATAGATAGCATACAGCCCCATCGGATTATCTGGCCCGGCGGGCACCATCGCCGGCAGGGTTTTACCTTCTTTGGCATACTCGCGACGGGTATTCGCCGTCGGCACCCAGGTAGGCCCTTCCTGCTTACGTTCCACCGCCGTCACCCAATTACGCGGCGTCTCGCGCCCCGCCTGACCGATACCGATCGGTAACACCTCGACGGTAGTGCCCTCAGGCGGATAATAATAAAGCCGCATCTCGGCGACGTTTATCACGATACCGCTACGTACGGTAGCAGGCAGGATCAATTGCTGTGGGATAATCAACGAGCTTCCCGATTTGGGCAGATAGACATCGACGCCGGGGTTAGCCTCCAGCATATTGCTTAGCCCCTGCCCGTACTGCGCGGCAAAGGTTTCCAGCGGCTGGGTATTACGCTCGGGCACGTTAATTTTCATCGGGCTGCCAACCAGACGACTCCCTTCCGGCGGCAACGGATAACTTACCGCCAATGCGCTGTGGCTGGCCAACATCATCACCAGAGAGCAAAGCAATTTCATACGCCGCACCATCATTTTCCCTTCCTCAGTCGCGACTCACGTGAATGAATTATAGCTGCTTTGTCGCCTCCCGCTTGCCCGCTGGCCGCACTCAGATTTGATAATCGATCGCCACTTCCTCCGGCTCCATCGCCTGGCGCTTAATCTCATCCAGCGATAGTCCAGCATTGCACAGTTCAATGAAACGCCAGACGTAGTTACGTTGTAACTGACCGCGTTTTAGCCCCAACCAAACGGTATTGGCATCAAAGAGATGGCGTGTTTCCAGCCGGGTAAAGGTATCCGCTTCGCGAGCATCGCCGGATTGTTCCGCCACCAACCCCACGCCCAAGCCCAGCTCCACGTAGGTTTTGATCACATCGGAATCCTGAGCGCTGAGGACGATATCCGGCATCAACCCTTTACGGGTGAAAGCTTCATCAATACGCGAGCGCCCGGTGATCCCCTGACGGTAGGTAATTAACGGCCAGCGCGCAATAGCCTCGAGCGTGAGCGGCGTAACCTCAATCAGTGGATGATCTTTTGGCACTAACAGACTGTGGTGCCAGCGAAACCAAGGGAATGCCACCAGCGTCGGGTCGTTACTTAAGCGCTCGCTGGCGATACCAATATCCGCCCCGCCGTTGTGCAACAACGCCTCGATTTCCTGCGGCGTCCCTTGCACCAGTTCCAAACGCACCTCGGGGAAAAGTTCGCGAAAAGCTTTAATTACCGGCGGTAGGCTATAACGCGCCTGAGTATGCGTGGTGGCAATAGTTAATACGCCTGAAGCGTCATTGGTAAAAAGATCGGCCAGCCGGCGAACATTGCTGGCCTCGTTGAGGATCCTTTCGGCAATGGAAAGCAGCGCTTTACCGGGTTCGGTCATCCCCAGAAGACGCTTACCGCGGCGGATAAAGATTTCTATCCCCAGCTCTTCTTCCAGCTCACGAATATGGCGGCTGACGCCAGATTGCGAGGTGTACAGCATATTAGCGACTTCCGTCAGGTTGTAATCCCGACGGGCCGCCTCGCGAATAATTTTTAGTTGCTGGAAATTCACCTTTTCCCCCAGGTCTTCAGACATAACATGATGTCTATTGTTAAAGTCTGTTTACCCGGCAAACAAATAATAAAAACCAGCAACTTATTCCTTAAAAGAATATAACCTAACTGACCAGCTGTAATTCACGATTCTCCAACGAAGGACGGCTGACCAGCGACAGCAGGATATCTTTGACCGCCTGAGCCTGAGGAGATAAACCGCCGCGCGCCGAGGTATTCAGTGAGAGCGACAGGCTCATCGACGGCGTGCTGATGCGCGCCATCCAGCCATTTGCCGTAGCACACAGCGAGCGCGCCGCCGATTCCGGCAGTACGGTAACGCCCATTCCACTGGCGATAGCGGCAGTTAATGTAGTGATGGATTCGATCTCGCCGATCACTTTTGCCGACAGGCGGCGTAATGTAAAGGCTTCCGTCACCCTGGCACAGACAGCGCTATAGTCACGCGGTAAAAACAGACTCATCTCCGCCACCGCCGAGAGATCAACGCTTTGTCCCGGACAGTTTTGCGTGCCGACCAAATACAAATCCTCTTTTAGCAACGGCTGGCTGACCACTCCAGCTACCGGTGAACGTTCGTACAACACCGCCATATCCAGTTGGCCGCCAAGCAGCTTGTCATTTAAAACGCTGCCGCTACATTCCTGCAGATAGACGTTGACCTCGGGAAGCTCATTACGCACGGTCTGCAGCAACGGCATGGTGATCGCCGAAGCCGCCGTTCCCGGTGCTAGGCCAATCGCCACCTGCCCGCTCAGCGTCTGGCCCACGTTATGTACCGCCAGATGCGCCTGTTCACACTGACGCAAAATGGTTCGCGCGTGGGTATAGAGAATTTTCCCCGCTTCGGTTGGCGTAACGCCTCGTTTGGTGCGGATCAGCAGTTTCTGCTCCAGTTCACCTTCCAGGGTCGCTACCTGCTGACTCAGCGCCGGTTGTGCGATATGCAAGACTTCAGCGGCCTGGGTCAGACTGCCGATATCGACGATTTTCACAAAATACTTCAGTCGTCTTAAGTTCATTTTGCCTCCTGTAAGGGAATGCCACTACTGGCCATTAAGTTACAGGGATTTTGCAAGATGCTTGCCAGGTTTTACGTAGCCGCTCACCGCCCTGCTGGCGCGGTAAAATAAGGGTTAGTGATAATACTGCTGGCTTCCATGAGCGCATGATATGCCCCATTAGGGGTATAAATGCACCATTTTGGTGCATTTCCGCCGGGGTTTACTCTAAAAGGGTTTTGATTGTTGAAATTGTCAGCAGTCGAACGCTTTATGGCGATTCAGCCTTTGACAACACCCTAAGTCATCGATAATATGCGCCCCGTTCACACGATTCCTCTGTAGTTCAGTCGGTAGAACGGCGGACTGTTAATCCGTATGTCACTGGTTCGAGTCCAGTCAGAGGAGCCAAATTTAGAAAAGCCTGCTTTCGAGCAGGCTTTTTGCTTTTATTTGCTTTATACACCTTCTGCTTTGATTATCACTTACGTTAAGGTAGCGTCATCGTTCGTTTCACCAGATGATCCTGCATGTTTATCGTTACCGACACCTTCCGCGATTTACCTTTTATTCAGCATGCCGAGTGCGGCTATCTTCGCGCTGACCCGACGTTAAAATTTTGTCGGGTACGTTTCGCCAGGACACAATTACAGGACGCACTTTTCAACCAATACGCCGTCCCGTTCCCTTCTGCTCTTGCGGGCGCCGTCGTAAAACGTAAAGCCGAATATCTGGCCGGGCGCTACTGTGCGCACTATTTACTGCGACAAGCCGGCTGCTTAGAGCCGGTGTTAAGCGCCGCCGATCGCGCGCCAGTTTGGCCGGCAGGCTGGCGAGGAAGCGTCTCGCATAGCGAAGATATCGCCATCGCGGTGGTTGCCGCAGAGGCCGACGGCCGGTATCCCGGGGTCGATATCGAGCATCTGCAACCGGGGGTCATGCTGGAAAGCGCCGATATGTTTGTCTCGAGAACGGAACAGACGCTGCTTTCCTGTTGTGGGCTGGATATGGAGTGGGCACTGCTGCTGGCTTTCTCAGCCAAAGAGAGCCTGTTCAAAGCGCTATATCCGCGCGTACAGCAGATGTTTGATTTTGATGCCGCCGCCATAGTCGCAGTCGACCCGGCAAAACAGCGTTTCACGTTACGCCTCAATAAAACGCTCAGCGTCGCCTTTGCCGCAGGTAGCCCGTTCAGCGGCGAATATCACTTCAGTGAAGGCACCGTTCTTACCTGCCTGTGCTAGCTGTTCATTTCGCCCCTTCGGGATTATGATGGCGCTAACTATTTGACCTGCATACAGTGATAGATAAATGGATGTCATCGGCATCATTATGTCAGCGGGGAAATCCTCCGTCGACGTAGCGCTTTATACCTTATTACCCATTATGGTCGTCATGCTGATCATAATGAAATATCTCGAAGTCCGCGGAATTCTCGACATCATCGTGCGCTGGCTGGCGCCGCTGCTAAAACCCTTTGGGTTGACCGGCATGAGCGCCTTCGCGCTGATTCAGATAAATTTTGTGAGTTTTGCCGCCCCGCTCGCCACGCTGGCGATTATGGATAAACGTGGTGTTTCCGACCGACAAATGGCCGCCACCCTGGCGATGGTGTTCGCCATGGGCCAGGGCAACGTTTTCTACCCCTTAACGCCGTTCGGCCTACACTGGCTGGCCGCAATCACCATTTCTATTGTCGGTGGACTCTGCGCCGCAGCGCTCTGCTGGTACGCCACCGGGCGTAAGTTATCCATTGTCGAGAGCAGCCGGGCAGAAGTGCTCCCGGAAAGCGAACAAAATAATCACGGGCTGATTGCGGTGATCAATAGCGCCGGCGCCGACGCTATCCGCCTGGCGCTTGGCGCCGTGCCGATGCTGATTTTATCTTTGACCATCGTCGGCCTGATGCAGGCGGCTGGCGTCATCGAAATGCTGCAGCGCGTGCTGATGCCGCTGCTGCAATGGCTACATATCCCGGAAAACTTCGTTCTGCCCGCGCTGGTGAAATGTGTGGCGGGCGGTACCGCCTATTTTGGGGTTATCTCCGAGCTGGCGCAGCAGGGAAAAGTGACGCTCAGCCAGATTAACGCCTCCGCGGGGCTGCTCATCCAGACCTTCGACCTACCCGGCATCGGCATTTTCCTTGGCGTCAGCTCAAGATTTGTGCGTCTTTTCCGCTTCGTCGCCCCTGCCGCCCTCATCGGTATTGCGCTGCGGACGGTATTGTACATCCTGGTGTTCTGAGCCCAACGGTAGACGCTGATTAATCCGCTGCAGCAGGTAGGGGAAAAACGGGTTAGAGGTGGCGCGCATTAACGTATCAAGACCGACGCTCAGCGTTGCGGTCTCGCCGCGTAGCGAAATGGTGCCAAGACTAATACCGCTAAGGTTTTTCTCCATCGGCTCGCGGCCATACAGCGAATCGGTGATGGGGAACGGCACCGCGATATGCGAAAGCGAGTACATATCCTGCGGCCAGGACAAATGCAGCGCCTGGGTTCTCTCGGCGGTTTGCCCCGCCAGCGTCAGGCGCGCGACGGTATCGAGGGTGTGCTGAGTCGCATTCGTCACGATCGTCGTGGAGTACGGACGCGGCGCCGGAGGTAACAAGGTATTCACCGCCGAATAAGTCGCCGGGCGAAACAGCGCCCGCAGGTTTGCCGCCTGATTAATATCGAAAATCACCAGTTCGCTGCCGTTGTCCGGCAAATAGCGGTATAACGAATCAACCACTGCCCGAGTACTGACCGTAGAATCAATCACCGACTGAAAGGTTAACACCGGCGCGATAGAAGTTAGCCGCTGGCTCTGCGCCGCCTGGATAATCTGTTTTTGTAAGGCCTGGGTCAGCAGCCACGACTGGCGCGCTGCCTTTACCGGAAATGAATTGTACTTATAGGGGTTAAACTCCGGAATGACGTTTAGCCACGCCGCGCGCGCAAAGGCGGGAAACACCGAAGGCAGGCCAGCCAGCCCGGCGAAACGGGCGAAAGCGGTGACGCCAATCATCGGCGAAAGTAGAATAATCTGCTGCGGCCTGACCAGCGATTTATCGGTCAGTTCATCAAGCGCATACTTCAACGCCAGCGCGCCGCCGTTAGAATATCCCACCAGATGCAGCGGCACATCCCCACCGGCAAGTCGCGTCGCTTCTCGTACCGCCAGGCGAGTTGTCGCCAGCCACTGTTGCCAATCAACGTGGGTTAATGCGCCAGGCGCGGTACCGTGCCCGGGTAAGCGCGGAGCCACCGCGACAAAACCTTGCCGTTGATACTCCTCCGCCAGATAGCGCACGCTGTAGGGAGAGTCGGTTAATCCATGCAGCAACACCGCCGCCCCACGCGGTTTGCCGGATGGCAGTAGGATAAAGGAGCGATTCCAGTCTGGCGTAAAGCGTTGTGGATAGACCAGGCTGTCGCGATAAAAGCGATTTAGCGGCGTTTTGTCAGCGGCTGATAGTTGGTCACTGACCTCACGCCGCAAATCAGCAAATATTTCATCTTCCCGCTTGAGATAGCTGGCAAAGCTGGCGCGGTCGATTTCACCGGCGGTCATCTCATCCCCAGACCAGGTATGCCAGCGCTGCAACGCGGGGCCGCGCTCCGATTCATAGATTCGTCCGATGAAAAACACCACCACAACAATAGCGGCGGCGACCAGCGCTTTTTTCGCCAGCGAGACTATCCTTAATCCAGATTGATTCAGAAGCTTGTTAAATCGCATCAAAGCCATAGGTGTTATTTGCCTGTCCCGCTGCATCGCCGAGTTAAGATTTAACAACGTCAGCTAAACGTAAATTAAACCAATGGGTAGTTTCAGTTGTCTTTAAAACGATAACACGGCAATTATCATTCTGAGTGTAACAAGCCTGGGTGAAAACATGGAGTGGTGGGTAAAGAAAGTACGGAAAAATTCCTCTACAGCAACGACTTGCGTGGTTCTACAAAGCGGTAAGATCGTGGTGATTGCTGAAATCGAAAGCCGATGCAGACTGCAGGAAGGCGATAAGTTAACGCCTGGCCCTAATGCGCTTTATTACATCAACAATAACGGCGCGGCGACATTAAGAGTGATAAGCGCAAGTAATTTTAGCGCCGAACGTTGGGCACAGACAGCCTGATCCTGGGTGGCTAAGCTTTTATTATCAACGAGTTTGAATATTTATCCGGGACAGTAATTTTCCTTCGCCATTTTCACGCTGTAGCATACTATCGTCAGTATCAGCAGACCTGAAACAAGGAGCGAATGATGAACCAGAAGGCCGTCAGTCTGACCCCGGAGCAGGCGCTTTCCCAGTTGGAAGCGCAGTATGAAAGAGCGGTTAACGCGTTGCGTAAGGCCATTGGCGATTACATTCACCACAATATTCTTCCTGATGAAATAGCCCGTGCTGAAGGCTTATTCGTCTATCCTCAATTGTCTGTCTCGTGGGATGGCGCCGAGCACAAAGCCTTAAAAACCCGAGCCTGGGGGCGATTCACCCATGCAGGCTGCTACACCACCACCATTACCAATCCAAAACTCTTTCGCGCTTATCTGCTGGAACAATTAACTCTGCTGTACCAGGATTACGGCGCTCATATTAGCGTCGGCAATTCGCAGCACGAAATTCCCTTCCCTTACGTGATTGATGGCTCTGCGCTGACGCTGGATCGCTCGATGAGCGCCGGATTAACGCGTTATTTTCCGACCACCGAACTGTCGCAGATTGGCGATGAAACCGCCGATGGTCTGTTCCACGCCACCGAGTATTATCCGCTGTCGCATTTTGACGCCCGCCGCGTCGATTTTTCACTGGCACGCCTGAAGCACTACACCGGCACGCCGGTTGAGCACTTCCAGCCATATGTCTTGTTTACCAACTACACGCGTTACGTCGATGAATTCGTCAGTTGGGGCTGTAGCCAGATCCTCGATCCGGATAGCCCGTACATTGCCCTCTCCTGTGCGGGCGGAATTTGGATCACCGCCGACACGGAGGCACCGGAAGAGGCGATTTCCGATCTGGCATGGAAAAAACACCAGATGCCGGCCTGGCACCTGATCACTAACGACGGTCAGGGCATTACATTGATCAACATCGGCGTCGGCCCGGCCAATGCCAAAAATATTTGCGATCATCTCGCGGTGCTGCGCCCTGACGTCTGGCTGATGATTGGTCACTGTGGCGGTCTGCGTGAGAGCCAGTCGATAGGCGACTATGTACTGGCGCATGCCTATTTACGTGACGACCACGTACTGGATGCGGTGCTGCCGCCGGATATTCCCATCCCGAGTATCGCCGAAGTGCAGCGCGCGCTGTATGACGCCACTAAACAGGTTAGCGGCATGCCGGGGGAAGAGGTCAAACAACGTCTGCGTACCGGTACGGTGGTGACCACCGATGATCGCAACTGGGAATTGCGTTATTCCGCCTCGGCGCTGCGCTTTAACCTCAGCCGGGCGGTAGCCATCGATATGGAAAGCGCCACCATCGCCGCGCAGGGCTACCGTTTCCGCGTACCTTACGGCACGCTGCTGTGCGTCTCCGATAAGCCGCTGCATGGCGAGATTAAGCTACCGGGACAAGCGAACCGCTTCTACGAAGGGGCGATTTCCGAGCATCTGCAGATAGGGATCCGCGCCATCGATCTGCTGCGCGCCGAGGGCGACCACATGCACTCCCGCAAGCTGCGTACCTTCAACGAACCGCCGTTCCGTTAATCCGCCCACCTGCTTTGTATGGCATCATGCAAAGCGGGTATACCGCAAATCTAGCGAGAATAAGCCAGCGTTCGGGATAAATAATATCGATACAATGAGAAGCCCCCCAGGGCTGCGGCAATTACCGAATTCACCAGCCAGACAGCTGCAAAGTTAAAGTAATCGAGTATGACGCTGTTGATGGCGTTGGCCGCAAATAACCCGCCAGCCGCCACCAGTGAAATAGCGCCAAAAATCGTTCCGGAGTTAAGGTGTCCGCCAACATGAGTGGCAATATAATCCACCTGTATAGACAGAATCACCTCCCCGGTAGAAAAGGCGATAACGCCCAGCACTATCAATAACCCATAGAGCAACGGATTAGCGCCTGGGAAAATTGACAGTATCGCCAGCGAGATAAAAAATAGCACCATCGCGCCCCATGCAATACCGGCACGTAATTCATTAAAAATACGGCTAAATACCGTCTGTGCGAAAATAACGAACAAGGTATTAACGAAGAAAACCACGCTAACAAAATACTCGCTATACTGGTGGGTGATAAATATTGGCAACAGGTACTCAATATGAGAGTAAAAATACATAAAGAAAAATTGCAGGGCAAAAACGGGGAATAACGCTGGATTAAACAGGCTAGCCGAGAGCTCGACTATCAGCGACCGGCGCCCCGCCTCAGTCGGCCGTAATTGATACGCCTGCTTTGCGCCAGACAGCATCAGCCCTACGACGATATGAATCAGCGTAATCGCAACGCAGGCGCCTTTAAAATCCAGATTAATCAAGTATACGCCAATAAGTGGCCCTATCGCCGCCCCCAGATTAAATGCGGCATTACGCCAGGCGATAACCTGCTTTAACTTTACATCATCTTCTTTATAACGTGTAAACAATAACTTACGAATGGCTGGGTTAAACAACGCCCCGCCAATACCATTCATCACCGCAGAAACGAGCAGGATCTCATGATTCGCATTCAGAGCCAGAAGCGCAAACGACAGCGCGCGCACCCCCACCCCGGCAAGGGCAGCATAAACGGCAGGAAAAATATCAGCCATGCTGCCGCCAAATAAAGCGAAAACGCGCTGTGAAATGACTTTAATTGAGACCAACACACCGGCAAATGCCACGCCATAACCTAAATTATCTGACACATAAATGGCATAGTAAGGATTGATAATAAAGCTGCCGAGGCTGAATATGAACAACGACAGCAAATAGTTCAGACTACGTTTATCGTGCCAGATAAAAGAGGATTTCATTTGTGCTCCACGCGCTTAGCTAATTTCAGCAGCAGACTCAATAGCCGTCGCCAGCGTCTCTAATGAATTGAGTAACTGCTCATGGCTACTATCGCGCAAAATGATATGGCCAATAAAATCGGCATTCGTCTTAATTTCGCCATTAAGGATGTCACCGATTTTGGCTGAAAAGCTGGCTTCATGAAGCGTAATACCCGCCTGCAATGCCAATTGCTCAACATCTGGTAATGCCTGCAAGGTTCCTGATACGCGGGCCCGAAGCATGCGGATACCAGAGTAATAGTTCTGTTTGAGCGCCTCAGGCGTATATTTACCCTCCGCAGCCCAACGTAGCCACAGCAGCCATGGATTGAAATTTTCAAAGCTCAACATCGCCAGATCCCAAATATGCATACCGGCAGGGCGCATATTGGTTTCAACAGCGGCCGTCGCGCCGGGAAGTAAAAATATTTCGTTATGCCAGGCGCCATTTGACGGCGACACCAGTTCACGCATATGTTCGCCTGCAGAACGCAGCAGTATTTCATCCGCCGGGGTCAAACGGGCAGGCACCACCTGTTGATACTCCGCACGGTAGTGGCCTTCAGTAGTATGCTTTTCCGTGATCCACTGCTTACCCGCCACACTATCCCAACTAAATTCTTTCGCATTTTCGATAAGAGATTCCACCAGGATCCCTGCTTCGCGATAAGGTGCCAGTGAAGCCCAGATAGACTCGCATTGCTCAATACACTCAATCACCTGGCACCCGCGGCTATTGCCCTCCTTCGCTGGCTTGATAAACGCCTTACCGCCTAACGAATCGACCAGATCTTTAAGTTCATTCAATGATGTTACCGGCTGACTGGTTACCGTCCGATAACCGGCGGGATGGAATGAAGCCCTGGCATCCAGTTGACGGAATATTTGCTTATCCAGCCCTGCTTTTGCTTGTTCTGGCAGCGCGCCGGGTAGTCTGTTCTTTTGCGCCAGCAGCGCCCCCAAAGGAACACCTCGATCGGAAAATGGTAAAATACCGATGGGAGAGAGTGATTCGGTTGCCAGATATTGATGAACGACATCCACTGAGGCCGGGAGTTGTGTAACTTCAAGCGTTGTTTCAATCACCAGATCAGCAAATTGCTCATCGCTTGCTGTTTTTTTCTCAGTAATTAATACAACTTTGGCGTCAAAATATTTTTGTGCCTCAACGCGAATTTTAGCAACATCATAAATTCTGACGTTATTATATCCAACGACAATAAAGCATGGCGTATTCATGATAAGGCTTCCACTGTGCAGGTATTAAAAATTGACTCAATGACTCTTGCGATTTTCGTTTGCTCGCCAAAGACCACACCACTCAATGGTGAGGTTGTCGGTGAGTAAGAAATTGTGCCGCGCGAGGAGACATCCTGATTGGATTGATAATGCAGTAGATTTTCCTGCCACTCCTCAGCCGAAAAGTTGAGCGTATAAGCAGAGTTAAGCTGGTGAGCTGGATAGACGAACCAGCCATAGTAGACAGCATTAATAAGATCGATACACACTGGCGGATTACCAAACAACTGGTAACGTAAATCAGCGTGATAAAGATTAAGGCCTGTACGTAACTGGAATGTTTCAGCCACTGCGGCCCCGCCAACCCGTGCGGCAACTTCCAGAAACCAGAAATTACCTTCCGCATCTCGAATAGCCTCAAAATGGAAACTGCCGTTCTGGTGTCCTAATACACTTAGGGCGTTAACGACTAAATCGATATGCGCGGCTTCAGTAGCGGTTTGTACCGATCCCAGCGGCACGCCATCGGCAAAGCTCAAACAGTCACGAATATAGTGACTACTCACGAAAGCCAGCGGTATTCCTTTATGCATCCAACCATCAAAATGGTAAATAACGCCATCAATAAATTCTTCAACCAGCATCGTTTCATCATCCTTAAGAGCTAACGATGCCTGTTTGATAGTCGCGAAATCCCCCACCACAATCCCATTGCTGGAAGCCTCAGTTCGTGGTTTAAGCACGAATTTACCCGCACGAGGCGCTAGTTGAATAAATTCCAGCGGATGCCAGAACTCAGGCTGAGGAATCCCCTGCTGTTTACAGCGACTGCGCATAATCCATTTATTGCGCAAAGGAAGAATCTCAGCCAGTTTATCGCCGCTAATCGAAAAATGCTCCCGCAGGGTCGCCGCGGCAAGCAGATCGTATTCGGAGCGAGAAATAATACGATCGGCATACTCAAACACCGGCGCATAAAAATTAATTAACTCAGCTGGCTCGAAATGCTGACTCTCCAGCATGATCACCTTCGCCTCGGAGGGGAAATCATCAGAGTTCCCCTGCAGGCAAATATAATAAACCTCATGCAGCTGGTGGTCGATAATCTGATCGTAGCGGATCTTGTCAAATGGAATACGATGCAGGATGACTATTTTCATTACTGGTACTCCGTAATCAGATAATCGTTGGTTTGCTTAAAAAATATAGGGTGTTCAGATATCGCCATATCGGTAATATCCCACAACGCCATACCTAAAAATATTTCGCGTTCCACCGAAGGTAATTTATCCAGGGCTTTATAAAGCACTTTTTCTTGCACTGCGGGTAATTCGAGAGTACTGCGTTGAATACGCAGCAGCGTTTTCCCTGACTGGCCGAAGAACACGCGGAAAAATGTCGTTCGAGCCGGCGCAGCACTACGCACAGGGCTCCTCCCCAGGATTAACATCAGCCAGGTTTCCAGTAAGCACGCTCCGGAATGAATTTTAGTGCTATCAACAATATAGGCCCCACCAATCCGGGGATTAATCTCTACGACTTCCCATTGCAGTTGTGGATCGAATTTCATCTCGACATGATAAACGCCGGTATCGGCACCGAGCGCTTTCATTATTTCATCCAGACGTACTTTTCCCGCTTCCACCTGCGCCGTCGTTAACGATCGCGGCGGGCAGATACAGGCTCCCTCCAGTACAGAATAGGTTTCCTGGGTCACGTCAAGTTTCTCATGAACAGCCAGAACATCCATTACGCCGTTATCAATAGCGATCTCAAAGCTGCACTCTACGCCGGAAATAAAGCCTTCAAGAATAAAGCCATCATCGCGAGAAAAAATGCCTTCATAATTTTTGTCTTCCGCTGCACGCATCCACAGGTGTTCGAGTTGAGCATACTCCGTCAATGATTTTGCAGGAAACGTTCCCATTGACGCTAAACCAATACGTGGTTTAATAAAATACTGTTCAGGGTGACTTATGGATTCAAATAATGCTTCATTTAAAACCTGGCTTGTGACGGCCGTTAGCCCTGCGGCCTGTAATACCTGGCGCATAACTAGCTTATCGCGCAGCCTGGCTACCACCTCTTCGCTAATATCCCTGGCACCAAAAATGTGGTTGGCATAAGACATCAAGTGGCGATAACCATCCCATACGCTAAGACATGCGGCAAAATCGACATTCTTACCCGTCGTTTGCAAAAAAAGATCGATATCTGCTTTTTCTAAATATAATGAAGAAGTAATGCTAAATTGTTTTTCATCAATTTCCCACTGCGGTGCTGTCGCCTTACTTGAAGTAGATGAGAGGACGTAGCAAGCATAGCCATTATCCTCAACTATCTTTTTTATAGGCGCCACCATCGATAATAATTGATGTGATAAAATAAGAATTGCTTTGTTCATCACTGCCCCACCAACTCTGTCGTTTAATAATCAGGTTGCAGTAATCCCTGCAACCTTAATTGCATTGTGACTATTTTTATTAGTTTTTATGCGTTGATTGTTTTATTATGTAATTCAACAAAGAATAACTTCAACAACTCCTGAATTTCAGAGAAATAGCGTTTAAGATCCTGAATATCGTCATCAGACTCCACCAGCAGACTCAAAATATTCCACATATCCTGGGTATGATCCTCAACAAGGTCAGTATTCAAATGTGCGGCCTGGCCGATAATCTTATCTTTACCCAAGGATTCACCGAGTGCCTTAATCTGTTTGGGCGTCAGTTTTTGAGTAGTGTATTCGACAAGGTAGCTATAGCAAACCACGCCCAGTGGTTTTTCGTGCTCGGCGACAAAGTACAGGAATCCACTGAGAAGACGTGTATAGAAGCTAGGTTCAGTGCTATAGATAGTCTCTTTACTAATACCCTGGCTTTCAGCATCCTGAATGAACAAGGTGTCATGAAGCATCTCTTCATCCTGATAAGCGGCGTAGAGCTGTGCGGCTTCAGCATTAAACTGGGTGATTTTATGTAACGCATTAGCCTGGGCGCTACGCATCAGGCGAATACGCCATGCATGTTCAATCAACGTCTGCTGATAGTACGCTTTGTTAATTTCTTTGCCTTCAAGATGTTTTGCCGAAGGAACCGTATTTTCCCACTCGATGATCTTGGTATCAAGAAAGTCGTCGATTTCACGTTTTACCTGCGCGCTTTTTTCTGCATTCAGAAAAGGTTCATTACGTACAATAGACGTGTCTTTAATACGATTTTTCATACATTACTCCAGATAATTTTCAATTAAAGTGACATCACCGCTAATTTTGCACTGGCACGCCAGCCGCACCGTTTGATCTTCTATACCAAGCAATTTGAATAAACGTTTCTCTTTTAAAGTCTTGCCCGTGATATTCTCCATCCCTGATAATACCTTGACTCGACACAACCCACAGTTTCCAGTTTTACAACCAAACCTCATGTTCTCCCTGCATTCTAAAAGGCTCACCACATCCCTGAAAGTGAATTCAGTTTCACTTTTCACAAACATCACTGACGGCATCTATATTTTCCTTATAGAATTTATTTGATGAGTACTTATATTTCCACAGCCAAAGTAATAACGCGACAATAGAAATTAAAGAAAGCACTTCTGTGTTAATCGCCACCGGAAAATAACGCATAACCAGAACCGTTAATCCTGCGCCAAGACTGACGGACAACTCTTTTATTAACAGAGAATTTTCTTGCGCTGCACAATAATCAATATAACTCAATGCACATTCAGCAATTGATAGTATTGTTAGCCATACCGCTGCTCCCCAAAAAGTATAAACATGGAAAATGCCAGGTACTGCCAAAACGATCAAGCCAAGAAGTATAATCACTATCGACATCAGCATTGCTTTATCGCCACTGCGATTAATAAGCGCCATTAATGGTATCTGTATTAATGCAACAATTGCGCTGTTAAAGATGATCATCATGCCATACCAGGCTGGTAGAGTCTGTCGATGAACCAGTATTTCCTGCGGCAGGATAGAGAATACCGCAAATAATTTAACCCCAGTAACAATCCCTGCTAATACCCATTTCAATTTTCCTGATTTGGCAAAGTTCTTCGTCAGTAGCGTCTGCGCCGTCAGGTCACTTGATAAACTAAAATGGCGTGCGGTTGGTAAACAAACGAGCAATAAAGCAGCAATTACAATATAAAATAATAATGGACTCCAGTGCGGATAGAGTAATAATAACCCGGCACACAGACTGCCGAGATTAAGCATAATTTTATTATTAGCCGCTCCTGCCGGGGTTCTGGCCGCATCATTCTTCACGATATAACCCAGCACGGCTACACCATAGCTAAAGAGGACCACCGCCAGCCAATTGACGCCCGTTGCAACATTTAGTGCTAATAATACTATTCCCAGCAGCGACACCGACAGAGTAACTATTAATGCACGTTGACCAAACAGACCTAGCGTCAATGGGGTCAATATCAACAGAAACCGATAACCAAAAGCCAGTAAGGCATTACTGGTCGTGTCTAACCAAACATTGGCCTGCCCGAGCAGGGAAAACAGGGCAATTGCAGAGACCATCCGTAGTAACAATAGCTGGGCGGAAGACGCTCCCAACCTTTTGATAAATAATAAATAAAAGTTATTTTTTGCCGCTGTCATACACTCATCTTCAGAACCACAATTGATGGGCTAAAGATATATCGCGTTAGTGTAGTACTGTTCATAGAATGTTTAGCGAAATATTCGCTTTCCTTACAGGTAAAATCTCCGGTACAGTTCGAAGAGTCAAGGCAAGTATCAGAGGTAGCCCCATTTTTAGCTTATCCCAACTACAACTGGTGAATGGCACTGCCAAAGTCACCCAGATTGTTGATTTTATCAGCGCGGCAATCATCGGCGGCCAATTATTACCGGGCAGTCGTTTACCTTCCCTGAGGGAATTCTGCGACCAGGTTGAAACCAGTAAATTTACCGTTGTGGAAGCTCTGGAACGTTTGCGTGCCAGAGGACTGATCACCTCTATTCAGGGAAGAGGATATTTTGTCAGCCATGCACGGCAAACGACTGAGATTGACGCCGACAAGCCTCTTTCGTTAGTCAGCCCCGATCTGCATTCAAGACTGAAACACGCTTTTGCAAAAAGTAGCGATATTCTTCGTCCTGGATGCGGTTTTTTGCCTGAAGAGTGGTTGGATACTGAGTTTTTCCGTAAAGCGCTACGCCAAATTATCCGCAAACCGCAGCTAAAATTCTCTGAGTACGGTAATCCACGAGGATACCTGCCATTGAGAAAAACACTGCAGATGAAAATGAATGAGGCGGGAATTAGCGTACCGGTTGAGCAGATTATTATGGCGAATAGCACCATGAATGCCATCGACATGCTGTTCCGTATTCTGATCAAACCTGGCGATACCGTGCTGATTGACGACCCTTGCTATTTCAATTTTCGCGCCAGTCTGAGTCAGCATCAGGCCAATGTTGTCTTTATCCCTCGCGGTCATACAGGGGTTGATATTGATGAGCTTGAAACCTTATTAAAAGAGTCCCGGCCCAGGGCTTATCTCACCTCCGGACTAATGCACAACCCCACCGGGCAAAGTTATAGTCTGGAAGAGATGTTTGCTTTAATCACCGTATTAAACCGCTACGATTGTCATCTCATTGAAGATGACCTGTATCATGACCTGATGGAACCGGCCACCAAGCCAATGTCGGCGCTTGCCGGGCTCACTAATGCCAGTTATATATCCGGCTTCTCAAAATTGCTGAGCGCCAATATGCGGGTTGCCTATATTGCAACGAACCCATTGCTGGCTGAAAAATTAGTACAGCTAAAACAGCAGACTGGCGGCGTCACCTGTGAATTTACCGAGCAGACATTACATCAATTCTTCCGTGACGGTAGCTATAATCGCCATCAGCGCCGGCTTATTGGTAATTTGAGTGACGTCTCCTCGCGGGTAAAAAGCTGGCTTCAGGAAGCAGGTTGTCGTTTCCCGGTCGTCCATTCTTACGGGTTGTTTTTATGGGCTGAATTGCCTGAACATATCGATAGTGAAACGCTGGCTGAAAGAGCATTAGCGCAGGGTCTGGCTCTGGCGCCAGGTACGCTGTTTTGTCAAAAAGCAGAAGGGCTACGCTATATGCGCTTTAATATCGCCCATAGCCACAATGATAAAGTTGCCGCGCTGGTTACCCGGTTACTAAAACCCTAATCCCTTGCTGAGACAAACCTGACTATGTGGTTTGTCTCAATACCTTAGGCTGACCCCATCTGACCAGTAAAACAAAAAAGCCTGATGATACATTAGCATCATCAGGCTTTTTGATAACTTCACGAAGCGTGACTTCATGAAGTACTGAATTTGGCTCCTCTGACTGGACTCGAACCAGTGACATACGGATTAACAGTCCGCCGTTCTACCGACTGAACTACAGAGGAATCGTGTGAACGGGGCGAATATTAGCGACCACGCTCAGCCATGTCAAAGATGTTTTTTATAATGGTGTTCGTTTGCCGATTTATTCTTCACTTCGTCTAAAAAGTAACACTTATCCAGTATATTCATGACTTTTCTTCCAGCCGAGCCTTTAATCGCGGGTACTTCCACAACCAACGCCCGGTGATCATCCGGCGATAGAACAACAGGCCACGCACCGCCCAGTCGAGCACCATACCCAGCCAGATGCCGATGACGCCCATGCCCAGCATGATCCCCAGCGTATAGCCAGCTACCACCCGGCAGCCCCACATACCCAGCATCGACACCCACATGGTGTAACGCACGTCGCGCGCGCCTTTAAAGGCGCAGGGCAAGGTCCAGGAGAGCGACCAAATTGGCATAAACAGGGCATTGAGCCACAATAACTCTTTAACCACCACTTTTACGTCTTCTTCGCTGGTGTAGAACGAAGCGATTAGGCCAGCGAACGGCGCGGTGCCCCAGGCAATAAGCGTCAGAATAATAGTCGACAGCCAGAACACGAACCAGGCCTGACGTTCCGCCTGACCAACCTGCCCTTTCCCCAGCCGTTTACCGGTAATAATGGTAGAAGCCGATCCCAGTGCGTTACCCGGCAGGTTAATTAACGAAGCCACCGAGAAGGCAATAAAGTTCCCGGCGATGACGTTGGTCCCCATACCGGCAACAAACATCTGCGTCAGCAGCTTGCCGCCGTTAAACAGTACCGATTCGATGCTCGCCGGGATACCAATACCCATCACCTCCCAGATAATGGCAAAGTTAAACGGCTTAAAATAACTCTTCAGCGAAATACGCAGCGCCGGGTTAAAACCTGTCATCAGTACCCAGATGGTTGCCAACGCGCCAATATAGCGGGCAATAGTCAGCCCCAACCCGGCGCCGACAAAGCCGAGCCCCGGCCAGGAGAAAATGCCGTAAATCAGGATACTGCTGATAATAATATTGAGAATATTCATCCCGCCGTTAATTAACAGCGGTATTTTGGTGGTCCCCGCGCCGCGAAGCGCGCCGCTACCAATTAAGGCAATGGCCGCCGCTGGATAGCTCAGCACGGTCAGTTCGAGATAGGTTAGGGCCAGCGCTTTAACCTGAACCGTGGCGTCGCCGGCAACGATATCGATAATCTGCTGGCCAAAGGCGTGAATAACCGCCGCCAGCACGATCGAGAACAAGGTCATGATCGCCAGCGATTGCCGCGCAGCCGCCCTCGCCCGTTTTCTGTCGCGCTTGCCGAGGCTGAAGGCCACTACCACGGTGGTGCCAAGATCAATCGCGGCAAAGAACGACATGATGACCATATTAAAGCTGTCGGCTAACCCCACCCCGGCCATTGCTTCTTTGCCGAGCCAGCTTACAAGGAAAGTACTCAGCACGCCCATCAATAATACGCAGGCGTTTTCCAGCAGGATCGGTACGGCAAGGGGACTGATTTCATGCCAGTAGAGCACACGATAGCTCTTGCGCTTTTTAAACCAGGACGTGCGCGCTACGGCCTGGCGTACTGCTGAAGTGACGTTCAAGGGAGACCTTAGTGAGAAGAGTTGAAACAACATTTCAAATGATGATTGAGAAATGCTAATCCTGCAAAGTATTTTTCCTGGTAAATTGTCGGCAAATACGACAAATTGTTGATAGATGCAGCAAGCGTTGCATCACAACTGAATTGATGTTTGACAAAAATTTTTTCGCCGCTAAGATACCACTCCACACGATTCCTCTGTAGTTCAGTCGGTAGAACGGCGGACTGTTAATCCGTATGTCACTGGTTCGAGTCCAGTCAGAGGAGCCAGATTCAAAAAAGCCTGCTTACAAGCAGGCTTTTTTATTTCCACAAATTTAGCTTTTCATCCCTCTGAATTCGCTCAAATTTTCGCTTAAATAGTAATAAAATCACCGCTACTGCTGAATTTACCAGCGAACGATCGCAAAAGACGTATTCTCCTTTGACATCCCGTAACACACTCGCTAACATGCGCCCCGTTCACACGATTCCTCTGTAGTTCAGTCGGTAGAACGGCGGACTGTTAATCCGTATGTCACTGGTTCGAGTCCAGTCAGAGGAGCCAGATTCAGAAAAGCCTGCTTACGAGCAGGCTTTTTGCTTTTCTGGTATCACAGGCTGGGTATCGGCGTGGCTCTAAACGCATTGACCGCTTTATCAAGCACAACCTGATCGTCACTTCCGGAATCAAGTACAGTATTACGTTGAGATGTGGCGTCGACCTGTACGGTCGTCACGTCGAGAACTTCCAACCCCTCTAATGCTAGCAGCGCTCTGACTTGAGTAGAGAAACAAGACTTTGTATGATCTTTAACCAATGATGTTTCAGTGGTAGCAACAATATGATTGTCAGAAATATAGTTACTTTCTCCTGATGCCACCCGTATTATCACAGGCGTAGCGCCGGCAGGAACAATATACTGTTTATCAATCGATTCAGAAATATGGTTAGCAATAATAGAATTATTCTCACCTTCTATATATAGCAATCCATACAAATCATCTAAACCATTACTATATGGCTGCATAGGTTCCCAGGGTTCATGTTCACGGAAAAAGTGGTTTGCCGTCACCAGGTTTTCTGAACAGCTATTCTCAAAAACCAGCATCCCAGGATAGAATGAATGAAATCTGTTGCTGCTAACTGCAGACCGGGCGACACCAGAAAAATGAACACTACTTTTACCGCGGGGAAAAATGTTGTTTGCTGTAACCAGAAGGCCACCAAAGTTCTCTGCGTAAATGGAATATCCTCTATAACCGGCACCTATCAAATTATCGGTTACTTTTGATGCCTGTCCCGACTCACGGAGTTCGATACAATTACCGCACTCGGCAATAAAGTTATTATGTATCGCCAATGCATCGGCATTATATATAGTGATACCGTGCTCAAGATACACGAATCCCATTCCACTAATGCGGAATGAGTCCTGCGCACTGGCAATATAAATACCCGTTTTACCATTGAGGTAGGTGTTTTCAGGATCGTTACTTCCCGAACCATCATCCACAAAATGTAACCCATCAATGCAAAAATCAGCGAATTCAACTGAGCTTATTCTTGGGTCGCCGCTACGCTCAATATAAAAAGCAGCGCCTTCAGCTTCCTGATTCGTAGTTGATGGTGTTATATCAACAAGTATACGGCTACCGCCTGGCCACAATTCATGCCAGTTTTCCCACTCGTTTTCTGGGGTATTAAAACGGATACTTGAAGAGGTAAACCCATGTCCATCTCCTTTAATTTTCAAGTAACTGATGTCTATTACTACCTGTGTGAGCAAATGATAATCTCCAGGTGGGATATAGATAACAGCCCCCGGTTTTCCACCATCATTTACATCTGTGTCTGTTTGCCGACTTTTAATATCGGCAATAATACTATTAATCACTAAACCGATATCTTCAAAAGGGTTGCCTTCACTCCACTCCGTGACATCATAATAATTATCACTCGACATACGTTATTTCCCTCTGCGTTATTAAGATAGGTTGAAAATGCAAATACATTGGCAAATAAATACGATAAGAAGTAATGGACCGCTAACCTCTGATTCCTTTCGGAGAATTTTAGCTAATGACTAACTCACAGTGGCCGCATCTCGCCCGATGCCATGATGCGGTAAAGAACTTTTTTCGAGTTCACGTTTAGCGAGTTCCACTTTAATTTGCTCCAGAAATTGGTTATTCAATTTAAAGTATCTGACGACAAACGCACTGATAAAATAAGTAATCATTGGCAGTAAAGAGAACATAATAATGATCCCCTGGATAGTCTCCGCGTTTTGTTGAGGCTTATTGGCGATGTAACCCGTCAATGATAATATCCAGGCAACAATCGCTCCAGCAACTGCCAGGCCCATTTTTAACATAAACAAATTACCGGCAAAGGAAATACCGGTAAGACGTTTACCATATTTCCAGTCACCGTAGTCATCGACGTCGGACATCATGGCCCATAGTATTGGCCCTGATTGAATCAAATGCAGAATGTTGATGATGATAAAAAGTGTGAGTAGTGGCAGTAAGGAGCTGGGATCGACAAACCATAGAGCTAAAGAAAGAAAGCCAAGAACGATATTAATCGTACGGAACAGCTTAATTTTATCAAAACGATCGGTGAGTGGTTTCGCTATAACGCTGCCTAGCATGTTACAGGCAACTCCGAGAGCCATAAAGAATGTAGTAAATCCGACAGAGGCTTGCATAACGTAAGTAGCATAATAAATAGTCACAGCGCCACGAATAAATGCCGGGAAAACGTTAAGAAAGGTTATAAAAATCATCAATAACCATTGATCGTTTTTGGCGATATCTTTTAGATCCTTTATTAAAGAATCATTAGCCTTAATTGCGGAAACACGTTCTTTGATACTGGCAAAACAGAAGAAGAACATTAGTGTAGCAGCTCCCCCCATGATTATCATGGTCAACTGAAAACCAACCGCTCTATTACCGTTACCTAACCAGTCCGTTAAGGGTAAAATTGAAGACGAGACAATCAGCGTCGCCAATCCATTTAGGAAAAAACGCCATGACAAACAGCCTAAACGCTCTTTCTGATTTAGCGTGATCACACCGGCTACTGAGCAATATGGAATATTGATAGCAGTATAGATTAATGACATAACCAGATACGTCACCCAGGCATAAACAATTTTTCCGTTCATGCTCAAATCTGGCGTTGTGAACATCAGAACTGCTCCCAAACCAAATGGCAACGCCATCCATAATAACCATGGTCGGAATTTACCCCATCGACTATGAGTACGATCGCAAATCGCCCCCATCACCGGGTCGCTAAAGGCATCAAAAATACGAATGACCAGAAACAAGGTGCCGACAATCCCAGGCGCTAAACCATAAACATCCGTGTAGAACCATGTGAGATATAACGCCAGAACACTCCAAATCATACAAGAGCCAGCATCACCCATCCCATAACCAATTTTTTCTCTTAAACACAGTTTGCCATAAGCACTTTGCCTTTCGATTAGGTTTGCAGACATAAAATACCTCTATAGTATATAGTCACAAGTGTTCAACAGAGGTTAGTAAACCAATGTTAATTTATATTTATTGGCGAATAAGGGAGTATGTGTATTAAAGTATAGTGATATTAACATTAACACTGCTTTCCCGTATAATTAACCGGGAGACAATCTCATACATTTCAATTCCGCCTTGTTTTGTTTCGTGATTAATCATTTGAAATGCCAGATGGGCGATTTCGCATATCGGTTGCGCAACACTGGTTATTTTTTTAGTTTGCGCCAATAAAGTATTATCAAAACTAGCAATGGCAATATTTTGAGGAACTGAGATTCCTTTTTCTTTTAATCCATCAATAATATAACTAGCGGCCACATCATTATAGACCCAAAGTGATGAGCAATGATTTATTCTCTGGGCTAGCCTGGAAATAATATCATCAAGTATACTAATATGGCCTGACGTTTTCTCACCCTCACCTTTCGCTATCCAAAACTCATTCTCTTTATCAACAATCAATCCCTGGCCGGTGATCCTTTTTGCCCATGAAAAAACCTTTCGATTATCCACGCCTTCCTGCGCTACAAACCCAAACGTTGTATGACCGGTTTGGATAAAATGCTCAGCTATAAATTCCGCCCCTTTACTTTGATCAATAGAAACAGAATTGAAAAATCGCGATACCTGGGTGACTACTGCAACGGGTATATTAGTCGCGATAAGCCATTCGGAAAGTTCGCTTTCAGCTTCTGTAGGGACCCATAGTAAACTGTCAATGCCCATCCTGATAAGCGTATAAATTATTTGCTTATCCAGCTGTGGTTGATTCTGGTGAGTTTTGACGATAACCGTTTTACCGATGTATCTTGCCTCTTCTTCAATTGTCGCCAGCAGTTCACAAAAATGTGGATTGACAAGATTTGGCAGGACAACAGCAATCAGCCCAGAACATTTTCCACTCAATTGAAACGCACTCTTGCTGGGCACATAGCATAAGTAATCCATTGCCGCACGAACTGCTTTGCGAGTTTCTGGCACCACGCTGGGATGATTATTCAGCACGCGTGAGACCGTGGCGGTAGATACTCCCGCTCTTTTTGCTACGTCTTTAATGGATGCCATAGTAAATAAATGCGTCGTCCAGGAATGACGTAACTATAAATTGTGAGGGAAGTCAAAAATGTAAGCCAACTCACATGTTGTCGCGTTACATAAAACCGCGCTTTTTCTCTCAATTCTGATGTCACCAAAATAACGAAAGCGTTCACGACTGATATTTAATGGATTCACTGACAAACAGAGGATAACAGGCAACGCATCAGAACCAATCACGCCGATTTACGACATTTCCTGTAGCCTGATTTTCAACAGCACCGCCCCCAGCAACGCCAGATCCGCCAACACCGCCAGAGCGTAGACAAAGCCTCCCTTTCCTGAATCGGCATAGTGATTGGTTAGCAGAATCGCCAGGGTAATAAAAACGATACTCGCTATCGTCGGGATGTTCGGCGTCATCCCCAACAAACCTCTTTCTGCCGCATGGGTTTGCCAGACAATGCCCAGCCCTAATCCACCAAAGACGATTCCCGGAATGAGCTCCAGCCAACCGTGTTCGCTATTCCATATCACCAGAACCAGTAACCAACCTATAGCGGACAGCACAAAGGCATAACACGATATTGTCACGCAATAATGCGCTGGCCACGGCTGCCAACGCGCGATTGCATAGCCAACAGCAAAAGCCCCCGTCAGCGCCAGCAGCAACGCTAAACTAGCGATAGCGCCAATAATGGCGGAAACGCTCAATAACAGCGCGCCTGCCGCGAATAGGCTGCTTAGCGCGATAGCTTGCGCACGCGGTTCAGCACGGGATGTCGCTACCACAGCACGCGGGGGCGGGAAAATACTCATTTTTCACTCCTGACATTCTCAAGCGATGGTGAATTAAATTCACCGCTTTTTTCACATCTCAGTAGACTAGCGCCTGTATAATTACCCAGACAAACGCATAGATTTCAGCCATAGATGAGAAAAACTCAGCCATGAGAAAAAACCGCCTCCCCCCGCTGGGCGCGCTACGCGCCTTTCATGCCGTTGCCCGCTGCCGCAGTTTTAAACGCGCCGCCGATATGCTCGGGGTGAGCGCTACCGCAGTAAGTCATCAAATCAAGCTGCTGGAATCCGTGCTGGAGTGTCGGGTCTGTGAACGCAATGCCCTTGGCGTCAGCCTTACCGAAAGCGGCGAAATTCTCTATGTCGGAACCCAGCGCGCCTTTAGCGCGCTGGAAGAGGCTACCGCGCAAATTGTTCGCTCACACCAGCCGCCGTCGCTCACCGTCACCACGACTTCCAACTTTCTGACTCACTGGCTGGTACCGCGACTGGCAGCATTTAAAGCGGAATTCCCCGCCATTGACCTGCGGCTACATACCAGCGTCGAACGGGTGGATCTCAACCAGCGCAGCGTGGATGTCGCGATTCGCTATCGTGAGACGCCGGAGCGCGGACTGCACTGTACCTTGCTACATGAAGACCGATTTATCGTCGTCGCCAGCCCCGCGCTAGGTATTACACGGCTGGAGGATTTGCGTCACGCGACCCTGTTCCACGTTGAACATCGTCACGTTCCGGCAGATTCGCCGGGCTGGGAGAACTGGCAACGCCGCTACGGACCACCGCAGCTGAATATCGACGCAGGGTTAACCTTCAGCGACGAGACGCATGCGCTACAGGCGGCGGTGGCGGGACAAGGCGTGGTGATTGCCAGCGAACTGCTGGCGCGCGATCTGTTGCAACGCGGGGTATTAACGGCACCATTTGAAATGTTCTTACCGGGAGCAAACTATTATCTGGTGGCGACACAAGAGCTAGCCCAGCGCGCCGATATCAGCGCCTTGCGGGACTGGCTACTGCAGCAGATAGCGATGAGTTGAAACCAGAGAAAGAGGCAGATATCGGACGATATCTGCCTGACTGAATTTTTACCAACCGCAGACGTTAGTCTCTTCGTCAGATTCATAACCGCGCACAATATTGATGAGCTCTTTCACCGCATCAGCGGCATGCAGTGGATCCTGAAGCGCCTCGATTGCAGCAAAATCTTTATCTACCGATACACCGTTATTATTGTTCGTCACCATCAGGCTGAACCCTTTTCCCTGCGCGTTATCGGTTGAAAGATCCTGAAGCAATTCCGCTACTGCCTGAACCGCGATATCAGGGACATAAAGCGCCATCGGCTTGAGATAAATTTTCTCTCGTTTTTCATTATTGTTGTTATTGACTATCGCTAATGAGTAACCTTTATTTTCACTGTTCATAGACTCAACTTATCCCTCAATCAGAATTTTAGGGTCGACGTAAAAATCGACATTAAATACGGTATCGTCAGTTAATGCCTCAATGCAGTGCCATTTTTCCGGAGGAAAGACACCAAACTGCCCCGCTTCAATAGTCATCGTTTCAACAGGGTCTGGGCTCGTTTCATCGGCATAACCATAATAGCGTATTGCGCCCTGCATCACCGACAAACGCGGGTAGACGCCCTGTCGCGTACCGGCATCAAGATGGCGCTTCCAGATGGACGCGGGCGCGGTCTCTTTGGTCCACATGGGGGTGGAACGGGTCTGAACATAATGGGTAGGTATAATGATTCGCTGCATGATTTGCCTCTCTTTCCGCGCCGTGAAATAGCGCGCGAATGGAACGATATATTGCATATCATATACCCCTTTCAATTGCTAAGGATATTATTTTTTCGAATCTATTTTACCTACCACTATTTATACCCATTAAGGATTATCGTTATTTAAAATATAAAAAAGCGCCAGTGATAGTTCACCGGCGCCAGTTTAAAGACTGAGGATTATCTTGTTTCAGTTGTTATTTAACTGCCCTGGCTTGCCAATTAAATAGCCCTGAACAAGATCGCAACCTAATTGTTGCAGCGAGGTTAATTGTTCCTCGGTTTCAACACCTTCGGCGACAATACGCATATGTAAGCTTTTACCCATACTGATGATCAGGCGCACAATATCGAGGTCATCTTTTTGCATAGGTATATTGACCACAAACGAGCGATCAATTTTGATCTTATCAAAGGGGAAATAACTCAACCGTGACAATGACGAATACCCGGTGCCAAAATCGTCAATCGAAATCTGAATCCCCTGCTCGCGTAACTGGCTGAGGATCTCCAGCGAGCGCGTATTTTCGTTAAATACATCAGATTCCGTAATCTCAAGATCAAGGCGCCGCGGGTCGAGGCCCGTCTTCTTTAGCACCGCAACCACCGTATCTGTGAGTGAGGTATTGATAAGTTGAATCGGTGAGACGTTAACCGAAACCTTCAGCGGTTGCTCCCAGCGGGCCGCTTCCTCGCAGGCGGTTTTCAGTACCCACTCGCCGAGTTGATTAATCAGGCCGGTTTTCTCCGCCACCGGGATAAATTCCGTGGGCGGTACCATGCCCCGCAGCGGATGAAACCAGCGAACCAGCGCTTCGTAACCATAAATTTCACGCGACACCGTGTCGGCGATCGGCTGGTAGTAAACCTTGAACTGGTCGTTTTCCAGTGCATGCAGCAGATCGTCCTCAAAGGATTTGTTGTCCTGTAAACGTTGCAACATGCCGGGACGGAAAATCTCCACATTTCCCGCACCGGATTTTTTCGCTTCATACAACGCCAGATCGGCACATTTGTATAAGTAATCGGTGCGACTTTCAGCATCGGAGATTACGATGCCAATGCAAGCCCCGATGTTAATTAATGAATCGTAGATCTGGTACGGCTGGCTGATTTTCTCGCGGATCACATTCGCCCGCTCCAGTGCCATTTCTTCGCTCAGATCTTGCGATACCAGGGCAAATTCGTCGCCGCCAAGCCGGTACAGCGTCTCTGATGTTTTACGGAAGAACGACAGGCGGCTGGCGAGCTCCTGCAGCAGTTTGTCACCAGCATCATGCCCCAGGGTATCGTTAACATCTTTAAAATTATCCAGGTCGAACAACATAACCACTGCGCAACCATTATAAGGTTTCACATGATTGACTACTTCCTGTAGCCTCTGCCAGAAAGAGAGGCGATTAGGCATGCCTGTTAACGAATCGTGATAAGCATCATATTGCAACCGGCGGTTCTGTACCTGCAGTTTCTCTTTCGACAGCTGCAAATCATTCGCGAGCAATTTCATACGCACATGAGCGCGGCGCAAGTTGTTATTTTGCCGAAGCATCAATAGCCCAAGAGTGATACACATCGTAATCAGCAAGATTGAAATCACCGAATAGATGTAATAGAGATGCTGAATCTTATCGTGCGTAAGATTGACGACATCAAAGTCCTGCGCCAGGGTCATGGAGGCCAGTGAGGTCATCGGACCATCTAACTTACTCATGGTATGCAGCAGAATCACCATCTGCTCAGGCGTCATGGTGTCCAGTTGCCGATCGAGTTGATCGAGGATCTGAATCAGACTGGTCACCGTTGCCTGCCGCTGCTCGCTTTTTCTGATGAACTGGCCAAGATCGCCCTGTTGCAGCAGCTCGATCTGGCTCATCATTATTTCCAGACGCAGGCGTACCTCATCGCGGTCGGTCCCCTTCACGTTCAGCGCCAGGGCGCTTAAACGAGCCTCGAGACGCATGTATTCGGAGACCATCTGAGACACAGACCACGAGTCGGTATAACGGGTTAATTTTTGCAGCTCACTCTGCCGCTCATGCACCAGATAGGTAATGTATCCGGTGACGATAAAAAGCGACAAAATAATGGCAGTGAGTATTCGATTCAAGATCAGAGCCTTACTCAATTATAATCTTTGAAACCTGCCATGCCGAGCGGGAATAATAGATTTGGTTCTGTAACTCCGCGCTACTATCGTAGGGATAAACAATAAAAAGAGGCCCTTTATCACGAATGCGCATATATTCACCATTCATCTTCAGCGCCAGGATCACCGGGAATTTATGAAAATCCTCCACTGGTACCTCAGTGGTATAATCGTTAAGGGCCATCACCTTCGCCGTCTTACCTTGCGCGCCCACTAAGTCCATAAGTTTGCTAAGTGAAATACCATCAAAGCGCACTTTCCCTGAATACCACGGAGTGGTTGTGATCACTGTCTCATTGCCCAATTTTTCTAGCGCGGCAATGTCAAATACGGCGGTATCACCTTCGTTTGTATTGGTAATCTTTCCTGAAATGGTTAAAACGGGTTTACCTGTTGGCGCAGGCAGTTTTTCTGCGAAAGCATTGGGTAAAACTAAAACATAAAATAAAACTGCAAAAATTAGACGCATATCACCCACCATATCCAGCGTTGGAGATAGTAATTGTAAACCATTTACGTGAATTCTTAAAAGCTGTCCTAGTAGGGCCACAAAAATAAAATAGCAGTTATGGTCAACAGTTAACCCACGCCAGTGATGGAAATTAAATGTTCGATTTAGACATTTTTTACTTTATTGTCTTTCATGCTGGTAAAAAACTTTTCAGCTGCGCTTATGCGCGGTAATCTCCTTAACGGCGCGAAGATAAGAAAGCGTCTCATTCAAATAATAACAAGTTAACAACAAACAGGACAGGCATGGACTCAACGCTTATTTCTCCCGACTCCGGCAAGGGGGTTGCTTCTCTTCATCGCGCTCGTCGTGCGGCATGGGGAAGCTTTGCCGGCGCCGTCGTCGACTGGTACGATTTTCTGTTGTACGGCATTACCGCCGCACTGGTGTTCAACCGCGAATTTTTCCCACAAATTGGCCCGGCGATGGGCACGCTCGCAGCCTTCGCGACCTTCGGCGTCGGCTTCCTCTTCCGCCCGCTCGGCGGCATTATCTTCGGCCATTTCGGCGACCGTTTAGGCCGTAAGCGCATGCTGATGATGACCGTGTGGATGATGGGGATCGCCACCGCCTGCATCGGCCTACTGCCTTCCTTTAACCAGATTGGCTGGTGGGCGCCGGTTTTATTGGTTATTTTACGCGCAGTGCAGGGCTTTGCCGTCGGCGGCGAATGGGGCGGCGCGGCGTTGCTGTCGGTTGAAAGCGCGCCAAAAAACAAAAAGGCGTTCTATAGCAGCGGCGTGCAGGTGGGTTATGGCGTCGGTCTGTTACTCTCTACTGGGCTGGTATCGCTTATCAGCAGTTTCACCACCGATGAGCAGTTCCTTAGCTGGGGCTGGCGCCTGCCATTCCTGTTTAGCGTAGTGCTGGTACTGGGGGCATTGTGGATCCGCAAAGGCATGAGCGAGTCGGCAGAATTTGAACAGCAGCTGCAGAAAACGCCTGCCGCGGTGAAAAAACGCCTGCCGGTACTGGAAGCGTTGGCGCGCCATCCCGGCGCCTTCTTATTGATCATCGCCCTGCGCCTGTGTGAACTGTTAACGATGTACATCGTGACCGCCTTCGCCCTCAACTACTCGACACAAAACCTCGGCCTGCCGCGTGAACTGTTCCTCAATATTGGGTTGCTGGTGGGCGGTATTAGCTGTATTACCATTCCCTGCTTTGCGTGGCTGGCGGATAGGTTTGGCCGCCGTCGTATCTATATTACCGGGGCGCTGATCGGAACATTAAGCGGCTTCCCCTTCTTTATGGCGCTGGAGCAGCACTCGCTGTTCTGGATCCTGTTTTTTGCCCTGATGCTGGCCAACATCGCCCATGATATGGTGGTCTGCGTACAGCAGCCGATGTTTACCGAAATGTTTGGCGCCAGCTATCGCTACAGCGGCGCAGGCGTCGGCTACCAGGTGGCCAGCGTGGTCGGCGGCGGTTTTACGCCATTTATCGCCGCCGCGCTGGTCACCTTCTCTGGCGGGTCATGGCATAGCGTGGCGATTTATCTGACGGTCGGCTGCCTGCTCTCCGCCGTTACGGCGATGTTGATGAAAACCCGCCATCCGGCATAAAAAGGGAGGCTTTATGCGCGAACCACATAACGCAGGCTGTTTGCCCATCCGCTTCAATACCGGCGGATTACCGATTGTCCGTTGCGATGATCCCACGCTCGCCGAACAGCCTCTGTTCGAGCGCGCGCGCCGCGGCGAAGCCGTCGCTCAACTCTGGCAGGCGCCGCAAGGGTTCGTGGTTCCTGGCAGTTACCGGAAATTCGCCAATCTGGCCGCCGTCAGCGACGCCTTTGCCGCCCGTGGCTGGCCGGTGTGGATGCGTCGATCCGGAGGCGGGCTGGTGCCGCAGGGGCCCGGGATCCTCAACCTGAGTCTTGCCTGGCCGGTAATCCAGCCATTAGGCGAAGCCGCCGAACCCATCTATCTGTTGTTATGTGGAATATTGCAACGCACGCTTTCGACTCTTGGCGTCGAAAGCCATTTTCAGGCCGTCAGCGGTTCTTTTTGTGACGGCCGCTATAATCTGGCCTGCGGTGAGGGAGAAAACGCGCGCAAGATTGCCGGTACCGCTCAATACTGGCGGCCCATAGCCGAAAGCCAGGGTCACATTGTCCTGGCTCACGCCGTGATATTACTGGATGCCGATCTGCAGGCCGCACATCAGGCGGCCAATGATATCGAGGCGCTGCTCGGCAGCGGTAAGGTCTACCGCGCGGACAAAACGATTACGCTCGCCGAATTATTGCCCGGTGAACCCGACCTCATCGAGCGATTCAGGCTGGCGCTAGCTAAGGCATTGCAACAGGTGTCTTAATAGCATCACTGGCGCGCTTTTTGACCGGCGGCAAGACGCAGACGGGCCTGCTGTTCGATATTCTCCAGCAGTTCCTGCACATCGTCCTCGCCGATATCAAGGAACTGCCCTTCCATCAGCGCGGCGTGAATATCTTCGCGAGTGACTGCAATCCCCATCGGCACTACATTCGGCTTCACCTCTTCCGCCGCCAGCGGATGCGGATAGCGACGCCCGACCAGATTGTTGAAGACGATCGCCAGCAGCGCCAACATCATGGAGTTCAATAATACCGGCGTCAGCACAAACTGGTAGCCTTCACTGTGTACGCCGGCGCCGCCAAGGATGGCCGTGAGCGCCACCGCGCCGCCAGGTGGATGCAGACAACGCAAAAAGTACATCCCGGCGATCGCCAGCGCCGCCGCCAGGCCGCAGGCGATTGCCGTATCCGGCACTAGTAGTCCGACGGTGACGCCGATCAGCGCCGAAAGCACGTTGCCGCCAACGATAGACCAGGGCTGAGCAAGCGGGCTGCTGGGCACGCCAAATAGCAATACCGCCGAGGCCCCCATCGGCGCAATAAACCACAGATTCACCTCACCCAACAGCCAGTGGCTGAACATACTGGTCACCGCCAGTCCGGTTCCCGCACCGATCGATCCCAGCACAATATGCTTTTTAGCAACGGGTAAGGCATGAGGTTTTAAACGGCCGAGAAAAATACGCGCACGAGAAAATAGCGGGCGCTGTAAAACGCGTAACATCGAACAAATCGCTCACATCATAGGAATAAATGATGTTTCATTGTCTTTATTTAACCATTCATTAACAACCATGTATTTATGATGCCTATTATTTGCAACTTTACCGGGCAGTGTGGGTTATGTGATTTTTACACCCTGCGTTAGAATCATCTTCCCCACCGGGGTTAAACCCACTCTACGGATTAAAGGTCACAATACGGTGAATAATAAGACAAATTTAACGAAAGAAGTGGCATGGGCCAGCCAGAATATGCCGCGTACCCTGCGTCAGGTGGCGGCCCTTCCTGACCTCAGCGAAGTGCGCCTGGCCTGCTGTATGCATCTGGATATGAAAATGATCCCGCTGGTGCAGGGACTCCTTGAGAAAGGGGCGAAAGTCTTTTTGACCACCTGTAATCCAACCACCGTGCAGGATGAGGTTGTCTCCTGGCTGGTGGAACGTGGCGCGGAAGCCTGCGCCTGGCGCAATATGAGTGACGCCGACTGGCAACAATCATGGGAAAAAGCCATCGCCTGGGAGCCAACTCACCTTTGTGAAATGGGCGCGGATATTACCACTCTGCTCCACCAGCGCGGCGAGTACGGCAATGTCGTCGCCGGCCTTGAAGCCACCGGTTCCGGCGTCAATCGCCTCGGTGATATTCGCCCCGGCTACCCTATTTTTAACTGGGATGATCTGCCGGTCAAAGAAGGGCTACATAACCGCCATATGGTTGGCCTGACGGCCTGGCACACATTCTTCCAGACTACTCACCTGACCCTACATGAGAAAAAAGTGCTGGTGATCGGCTACGGCCTGGTCGGGCAAGGCGTCGCCGCCGCGGCAAAAGCCTTCGGCGGCCAGGTTATGGTGGCGGAAATCGATCCCGCGCGCCGTTTACAGGCCGCTTATGACGGCTGGCATGTCGTGGATTTACAGGATGCCATCGCATCAGCCGACGTCGTCGCTACCGCCACCGGCGGGAAAAAAGTGGTCAACAGCCTGGCGCTGGACAGCGCTAAAGATGGCGTATTTATTCTCAACGTCGGCCACGTGGCGGAAGAGATTGACTGCGAACACCTGCGCCAGTTCCCGCATGAAGAGGTTATGCCCTATATCAACGCTTATCGGATGCCGGGGAAAACAATCTATCTAATGGCCGATGGCTCAATGCTCAACCTTACCGCCGGTTTTGGCGATAGCCTGAATGCGTTTGATGTCACCCTTGCGGTGATGGCCAGCGGCATTCGTCATATTGTTACCGACGGCATGCAGGCTAAAGCGGATGTTTATCTGCTGCCGCAAAGCGTGTGGCAGCAGGCGCTGTAAGCACTATTTCGGGGGGCCGGTCGGCGCCCCGAAGCCACTTAACGGGTTTCCGGCAACACGATATTGCTCTCAGCCAGCGTCCCCATATTGTTGAACATAGCCCCTGCCGCCTCGACCAGATGCATGGCTAACGCCGCGCCGCTGCCCTCGCCTAAGCGCATGCCCATCTCCAGATAAGGTTGCAACTGCAGGTGCTCCAGCGCAATACTTGCCCCCTTCTCCGCCGACAGATGCGACGGAATCAGGTACGGATGCAACTGTGGCGCGATCCGGCAGGCCGCCAGTGCCGAAGCGTACGATAAAAAGCCATCGAGTATCACCGGCAATCCGCAGGAAGCGGCGCCCAGCATGACCCCAGCCATCCCGAGCAAGTCAAAACCGCCCACTTTTGCCAGCACGTCGAGGCCATCTTCGGATGTAGGCTGGTTGACCGCTATCGCCCGGCGTACCACTTCCGCCTTGTGCGCCAGCTGCGATACTGGAAGGTTCGCGCCGATGCCGACAACATCGCCGGCATCATGATCGGTCAGCACGCTGACTACTGCCGCAGCGGGGGTCGTGTTAGCCATTCCTAATTCGCCCACGCCAAACAGACGCACGCCCTGCTCCGCAAGCTGACGGGTGTAGCGCATGCTCGCCAGCAGCAGCGTTTCAGCCTGCTCGCGACTCATCGCCGCGGTACAGGCAATATTGCCGCTACCGCGCGCCACTTTCATATTTACCAGCCCAGGGATCGGTTCGGCGTCAATACCGATGTCAACTACCTGAACATCAGCCCCGGCCTGAGCTGCCAGCACGCAAACGCCGGTATTCTTACGGGTCATATTGGCCGCCTGGATAGCGGTCACCGCTTGTGGCGAGACGGTAACGCCTTCATGCCAGACGCCGTGGTCGGCGCACATGACCACGATAGTTTTGCGCGCAAAACGTAGCCCGCCCTGTAGCCCCGGCATACCGGCCAGCTGAACCGCCAGCGATTCCAGACGCCCCAGGCTGCCGGGTGGTTTCAACAAGCCGTCAATATGCTCACGAGCCCGCGACATCGCGCTTTCGTCCGGTCGCGGGATGGCCGCTAACCATTCAGTTATTGTATTCATAGGATTCCTGTCAGCGCGGTGTGTGCTCTATAGCAACGCCAGTAAAAAGATAACTTCGCCCAGTTCAATGGCCGCCCCAAGCGTATCGCCGGTCTGCCCGCCCAGCGTGCGCTTCAGCGCCTGGCCAAGCGCCGATACCACCAGCAGCGTTATAACCGCAGCCAGCAGGCCATGCACGCCCAGCAGCAGCGTTGCCAGCGCCAAGGATAGCGCCAGGGTAATGACGGTCTGACGGAAAGTCACCTTGCCAATAAATACGTTACCAAGCCCCTGCTCCCGGGCATAACGCTGGCGGTACATTAGCAGCACCGACATCCCACGCGCCACAGCGCAGGCGGCAGCCAACGCCGCCAGCATCGAGGTACCGCGCAGCGCCAGCTCGCTAATGACAAATACCTTCGCCACCAGCACAAAGATCAGCGCCAGCCCGCCGTGCGTCCCGAGCCGACTATCGCGCATGATCTCCAGCATCCGCTCGCGGCGGCGGGCGGAAAAGATCCCATCGCAGGTATCCGCCAGGCCATCAAGATGAAAACCGCCGGTCAGCAGCGCCAGCGCCAGTACGGCAAACAGCGCGGCCAACGGCAGGCCACACCAGGCATGAAGCGCCAGCATCACCAGCCCGGCAATCGCGCCGAGTAGTAACCCCACCAGCGGAAAAGTAACAATCCCGCGCTCATATTGATCGATTTCCAGCCCCTGCGACCAGCGGGCCGGAACCGGCAAGCGGCTCATAAAGGAAAGCGTGGCAAAGAACGATTTAATCATTTTATTTTGACTCCTATCCCTGAAACAACCAGCCACACCTCATCGGCAGCCGCGGCCAGCATCTGATTCACGCGCCCGGCAATATCACGAAAATGCCGCGCCAGCCGGTTATCCGGCACGATTCCCAGCCCCACCTCATTGGTAACCAACAGCACCGGCGATGGGCAGGCGCGGCAGGCAGCAATCAGCTGAGTGATTTCTTGCGTGACTGCCTTTTCCATCGCAGCGTAATCCCATTCTTCAGGATCCGTTTCCCCACCTTCAGCGAACAGAATATTGGTGACCAGTGTAGTGACGCACTCAAGCAAAATGGCTTCATCGGGTGCATTATCGGGGGTAATGAGTGGCGTTAGATCACGGCTGCGCTCTGCAGTACGCCAGTGCGGCGGGCGGCTATTGCGGTGATGTTGAATGCGTGCGGCCATTTCATCGTCAATAGCGGCTGAAGTGGCGATATAGAGCACCGACGCGAAGGATTGGAGTAAAGATTCGGCGTGACGGCTTTTGCCGCTACGCGCGCCGCCGGTAATCAGTATCATCGCGGCGGTACCTGTAGCTGGGACAGCATGTGATAAACCCTTCCGGTATCAATAAGTTCACGGCGGCAGTATAACAAACTGTCGGCTTAAAGGGCGATGCTTATACGGAGGTTTAACGGCAGGAAGATGGAGGAGCCCGGCGGCAAGCACTGCCGCCGGAACTAATGAGAGGTTTATTCGCCGACTTTGGCTTCACCCATCACTTTGAGTTTTTTGGAGATGTCGCGACGTTCTTTCGACAGCTCGGCGTTTTTGATGATGTAATCGTCAACGCGGTCTTCATAATCGGTTTTCATGCTGGCGATGATACCCTGAATGGCTTCAACGCTCATACCCGGCTTGATGTAGTCGCTGAGGTTGTCCAACAGCAGGACACGCTTCTGGTTATCACGGATCTTTTTCTCAACGTCCTGAATTTCACGCTGCAGCTTGTTCTTACGACGGAACAGACGAACAAACTCCAGAACGTCCTGGAAAGAAGGCTTAGTTGTTTCCATTTTTACACCCCTAATATTTGAGATTCGGATTCGCTAAAGCGACTGCCCTATAGGGCTAACATAACTGCTAGCAGTCGCTGATGACAATGTTTTTTCCTTTGCATTTATCATAACCCTAAATGCTGCTGAATCGAAGCAACCTGTTCACTTCGCGCACGTATCTGTCTTTTATTTGCGCAGCGCGCGGCAAATAAGGTGCGACAGCAGCTCAAGCTGGCGCGCCAGCTCAATGGTCAGCCAAACATAGCCGTGAATCGGCGTTTCCGACAGATTATCGTCCTGATGCTCTTTGATAAGCTGTCGCAACTCGACCACGATCTCGTTGAGCTTCTCGGTGTTGGCGCGTACCGGCTGCGGGTTTCCCTCATACAGGGCATGGGCGATAGTCAGCAACGTTTGCTGGGTCATCTGTTGTGTTTCACGTAAAGTCTGGGCGTTGAGCATCACAAAATGGCCCTGACGAGAGGCCCAATAAGCGTTGATCTGCAGTTCCAGCATGCATACCAGATTACGGCTGACGGTCTGAATGGCTTCGAAGATTGCTTTCTGAATATGCGTTTCTTTGCTGGCCGGGGTTATCAACCCACGCATTTTCACCACGTCATTGAGCGCTTTCTGAAGATGTTTTTCCAGCCGCGGGCGCTCAACCAGATTTGGCGAAAAACCGGCCTGATACAGCCGATTAAACGTTGTAACGTAATTCGCCATCTGGATGCGCCAGTGCAAAAACGCCCGCTGCGGCCAGATACCGGTAAACAGCATCGCCAATAGAGAACCAAAGATGACATCGCCGCTTCGCCACAGCGCGGTGTTCATATCGCCCGGCGGCGCGCCCACCACCACCGCCAGCGTAATGCCAATCAGCAGCGCCTGATAGGGCCGCTTGCCGAGCGCCAGCCAGCCGCAAAGGAACATCGCCACCGCGCACCACAGCACCATGATGGGCAGTGAGATAAGCTCGAGTTTGAGCGCCACCAGCCCCAGTACCGAACCGAGGATAGTGCCGCCAATACGTTCGAAGGCCCGCGGCACCACATTGCCCCAGAAAGAGATAGGCCCCATCACCACCACCAGGGTGATCAGAGGCCAGGTGCCCTCCGGCACGTTCAGCAGACGCACCAGCAGGAAGGTCAGGACAAAAGCCAGCGCGATGCGGATACCGTGCACAATTCGGTAATGACGATACAGACGGATCTCAAATGGCTTAAGTGATTTATCAGCGCGCACGGCCTGCTCCGGCAAACAGAAAAGGCCAATTGTAGCCGCTTTTTTCACGAGCGCACTGTGCTAATGTAAAAAACCTTGTCAAGATAAGGGATAACGACTTACGAGCCGATACGGTTCACCGCCACATACATCTCAATATCCCAGTGACCATCCTGGTTGCCATCGTTAAGATAAATTTCAAAACAGGGCTTATCCGCGATTTCGAACTCTCTGCTCTGCAGCAGGCTGTCAAAGAACTGCAGCCACGGCGTGGAGAAATCATGGTTAATGACCCGCGCGCTGGCGCAGGCGTAATCGCCACCGGCAATTGCGGTGAGGATGACCCCTTCACTATTCGGCGGGATGACGTAATCATCCGCCACGGTAACAACGGTGTCACAACGCAGTTTTTCCGCCGGTACCTGCTGCGGATTATCATAATAAACCGCGACCCACTCCTGCGCAGGCACCTGGTGGTGACTGACCCACGCCGCCAGTTGTTCAAACCCCTGCTTTACGGTCTGCTCCCAGGGGCCAACCATATGAAACCCGGCAATCTTGCGGGCATCGAGAGATTTAATACTGTAGTTCATAGCGCCTCCAGTGTTGATAAAATACTGTATAAATATACACTAAATTTAGCAGCCGGATGAACAACAGTATGTGCGCGGATTCACAGAGTCGCCACAAGCGCGAATGAATAAAGCCCGCCGCAGAGTGCGGCGGGCCAGAGGGTAACAAGATTAAATGCCGTGATGCAGATAATCGCTCAGGCGGGAAAACATCCCACCCTTGCCGACGCTTTCCAGGGTCACCAGCGGCCAATGCCCGACCACTTTGTCGCCATCGTAAAGCGAGATTTCGCCCACGCGTTGGTTAGCGGCGATCGGCGCTTCCAGATCCTTGGTATCCAGCACATATTTTGCTTTGATACGTGGAACTTCTGATTTCGGGATCGCGAGCCAGAAGTCCTGATCGGTGCCGAGCTTGATCTGCTCTTTGTCGCCATACCAGATATGTTCGACGCCGACCTGCTTACCTTTTTGCAGCACCTGCACGGTGTCAAAGTTCTGTTGACCCCAGTGCAGCAGCTTAGCCGCCTGCTCTTCTCGCCCTTTTGGACTATCGGCCCCCATCACCACGGCAATCAAACGACGCTGGCCATCGACCGCCGAGGCAATAAGATTGAAGCCCGCTCCTGAGGTATGGCCGGTTTTCAGGCCATCGACATTCATGGTTTTGTCCCACAGCAAACCGTTACGGTTCTGCTGGGTGATACCGTTCCACGTCAGGCTTTTTTCGCTATACATGTGATAGACATCCGGCTCGCCGTGAATAATCGCCCGCGACAACACCGCTAAATCATAGGCGGAGCTATGCTGGCCAGGCGCGTCGAGTCCGTGGACGGTTTCAAAATGGGTATCTTTCAAATGCAATTTTTCAACGTAGCTATTCATCAACGCGACAAATTGCGGTTGGCCGCCGGCGACATAGTCAGCAAGCGCGACGCAGGCGTCATTACCGGAATCGACGATCAGCCCGCGGCTAAGATCGCGAACGCTAACCCGATCGCCCGCTTTAAGGAACATCAGCGAAGAACCGTTAAACACCGGATTGCCCTTGGCCCAGGCATCCTTACCGACGGTGACCATATCATCAAAGGTAATGCGATGGCTGTCGATGGCGCGGTCGACAACGTAACCGGTCATCAGTTTGGTCAGGCTGGCGGGGTTACGCTGTTGATGTTCATTACCGGCGGTCAGGATTTGACCGGTGGTGTAGTCCATCAGCACCCAGGAACCGGCCTGGATCGATGGCGGCGTCACGGTGACGGGCAAATCAGCGGCAGCAAATGCGCAGGAAACGCTCGAAGCGAGCAAAGTTACAGCAAATAAAAAACGGCCTTTCAACGGCATATCCTCAAGATTTACAGATTCGCCGTCCTTTTTACGGAAGTTCGCCTGAGAGATCAGGGCTAAATTGCAAGAAAATATGACATGACAGTAGATGCATCTGACCGTTACCCTTCTGATGGCTCTACAAATCGTTTACCATACGGAATGCCTTACACCATGGATAACGAATCGATTATGCAAGACAGCGCCAATCAGCCTGGATTTTTATTCCACGACTACGAAACCTTCGGTACCAGCCCTTCGCTCGACCGGCCGGCGCAGTTCGCCGCCATCCGTACCGATAGCGATCTGAATGTCATTGGCGAACCGGAAGTCTTCTACTGCAAGCCTGCGGACGACTATCTGCCGCAACCGCAGGCAGTGATGATTACCGGTATTACACCGCAGGAAGCGCTGGCCAAAGGCGACAACGAGGCCGCTTTCGCCCGCCGCATCAACGATCTGTTCACGGTGCCGAAAACCTGTATCGTCGGCTACAACAATGTCCGCTTTGATGATGAAGTCAGCCGTAATATTTTTTACCGCAACTTTTACGATCCTTACGCCTGGAGCTGGCAGCATGATAATTCGCGCTGGGACCTGCTGGATGTGATGCGCGCCTGCTATGCCCTGCGCCCGGAAGGTATCAACTGGCCGGAAAACGAAGACGGTCTGCCAAGCTTCCGCCTTGAGCATCTGACCGTCGCGAATGGCATTGAGCATAGCAATGCCCACGATGCGATGGCCGATGTGTACGCCACTATCGCGATGGCGAAACTGGTGAAGACCCATCAGCCGCGCCTGTTTGACTATCTGTACAGTCATCGAAATAAACGCAAGCTGGCGACGTTAATCGACGTGCCGCAGTTGAAACCACTGGTCCACGTTTCCGGTATGTTCGGCGCCGCCCGCGGCAACACTAGCCTGGTCGCGCCGCTGGCCTGGCATCCGGATAACCGCAATGCGGTGATTATGGTTGACCTGGCGGGGGATATGTCGCCGTTGCTGGAGCTCGACGCCGATACATTGCGCGAGCGCCTGTATACTCCGCGCGACGAACTCGGCGATTTACCGGCAGCGCCAATTAAGCTGGTGCATTTAAATAAATGCCCGGTGCTGGCGCAGGCCAATACGTTGCGTCCGCAGGATGCCGACCGTTTAGGTATCAATATTCAGCGCTGCCTGGAGAACGCCCAACTGCTGCGCGCAAATCCGCAGGTACGTGAGAAAGTGGTAGCCCTGTATGCCGAAGCCGAACCGTTCGTGCCATCGGATAATGTTGACGCCCAACTGTACAACGGATTCTTTAGCGATGCCGATCGCGCGGCGATGAAAATAGTGCTGGAAACCGAACCGCGTAACCTGCCAGCGCTGGATATTACGTTTGCGGATAAACGCATTGAACGCCTGCTGTTTAACTACCGCGCGCGTAACTTCCCCGGTACGCTTGATGAAAACGAACAGCAGCGCTGGTTAGAGCACCGCCGTAACGTCTTTACGCCGGAGTTTTTGCAGGCCTATGCCGATGAACTGCAGGTGATGTATCAACAGTATGCTGACGATAGTGCAAAACAAGCCCTGTTGAAAGCGCTGTGGCAATATGCGCAGGAAATCGTTTAACCCGGGCCAGGCCGTCACCCTAGCCCGGGAGTACTGACTTAACTTTTCGCGCGGCTGGCGATGATATCGTCGGCCACGTTACGCGGCGCTTCTGCGTAATGATGGAACTCCATGCTATAGGTCGCGCGACCCTGCGACATCGAGCGCAGCGTGGTGGAATAACCGAACATTTCGGCCAGCGGCACATCGGCACGAATAATCTGGCTACCGAAACGCTCCTCCATCCCCTGCACCATTCCGCGACGGGAAGAGAGATCGCCCATAATATTGCCGGCGTACTCTTCCGGCGTCTCCACCTCGACGTGCATCACCGGCTCCAGGATCACCGGGTCCGCTTTTCGCGCCCCTTCCTTAAAGCCGAAAATCGCCGCCATACGGAAAGCCATTTCGGAGGAGTCGACGTCATGATACGAACCAAACGTCAGGGTCGCTTTAACGTCGACAACCGGATAGCCCGCCAGCACGCCGGTGCCCATCGCTTCACGCAGCCCTTTCTCCACAGAAGGGATGTATTCACGCGGTACGACCCCGCCTTTGGTGGCATCTTCAAACACAAAGCCGCTCCCCGCCGCCAAGGGCTCCAGGGTCAGCACGACGTGCCCATACTGCCCCTTACCGCCGGACTGACGCACAAATTTGCCTTCCACATCCTTCACCGTTTTACGGATGGTTTCCCGATAGGTAACCTGCGGACGGCCAATATTCGCCTCAACGCCGAACTCGCGTTTCATACGGTCGACGATAATCTCCAGATGCAACTCCCCCATCCCGGAGATAATCGTCTGCCCGGACTCTTCATCGGTATGCAGGCGGAACGACGGATCCTCGGAAGCCAACCGCTGTAACGCAATGCCCATTTTCTCCTGGTCGGCCTTGGTCTTCGGTTCAATCGCCAGCGAAATGACCGGTTCCGGGAACTCCATACGCTCAAGAGTGATGACCGCATCCGGATCGCACAGCGTATCGCCCGTCGTGACATCTTTTAGACCAACACAGGCGGCAATATCACCGGCATGCAGCTCGTCGACTTCGTGGCGATCGTTGGCATGCATCAGCACGATGCGCCCGATACGTTCTTTCTTGCCCTTCACCGGGTTAAAGACCGCATCGCCTTTTTTCAACGTCCCGGAATAGACGCGAATAAAGGTCAACTGGCCGACGTAGGGATCGGTCATGAGTTTAAACGCCAGCGCAGACAGCGGCTCATCGTCGCTCGGGTGACGCTCCGCCGGTTGCCCCTTATCATCAATGCCCTGAATCGCCGGAATATCCAGCGGCGACGGCATTAACTCAACGACCGCATCGAGCATCCGCTGCACGCCTTTATTTTTAAAGGCGCTGCCGCAGAGCACCGGCTGGATTTCGCCGCCGACCGTGCGTTTACGTAGCCCGGCCACAATTTCCGCTTCGCTCAGTTCACCGCTTTCGAGATATTTATCCATCAGCTCATCACTGGCTTCCGCCGCAGCCGAAACCATTTTTTCCCGCCACTTCTGAGCCGTCGGCAGCAGGTCATCAGGCACAGGCGCATAGCTGAACGTCATCCCCTGCGTTGCATCATCCCACAGAATGGCCCGCATCTTTATCAGGTCGACGACGCCGGTGAAATGCTCTTCGGCGCCAATGGGGATAACAATCGGCACCGGATTGGCCTTCAGGCGGTAGATCATCATTTGCACCACACGGAAGAAATCGGCGCCCGGGCGGTCCATTTTGTTAACGAACGCCAGTCGCGGGACGCGATACTTGTTGGCCTGCCGCCAGACGGTCTCCGACTGCGGCTGCACGCCGCCGACCGAGTCATAGACCATCACCGCGCCGTCCAGCACGCGCATCGAACGTTCTACTTCGATGGTAAAGTCCACGTGCCCCGGGGTATCAATGATATTGATACGATGGGGCTCAAAGCTGCGGTCCATCCCGGGCCAGAAGCAGCTTACCGCTGCGGAAGTAATGGTAATCCCACGCTCCTGCTCCTGCGCCATCCAGTCGGTAGTTGCCGCGCCATCGTGTACTTCACCCAGCTTATGGCTCATCCCGGTGTAAAACAGAATGCGCTCAGTGGTGGTGGTTTTACCGGCATCGATATGCGCGGAGATACCGATGTTGCGATAACGTTCGAGGGGGATGGGTCGGGGCATGATGCGTCCTTAGTCATTTTGACTGTCAATGAGCGGCTAAATCTGCCGCGGTTAGGTTTACGGCATCTATAATAGTACAATTGTACGAGTATATTCGAACTATTTTTACTATCACTGCTATCGATCAGGTTGCGACGGCGCGCGTGGCGCAAGAAAAGGAGTTTGGGTATAGTAGCCGCCAGCCGCCGACACGGGCTGCTGTTCGCGTGAACAGCACAACCGCCGACACAGGAATATTATGATCGCCAATCACCCCGAACGTGAACAAATTCGCCTCGAAAATGTTCTTTTTGCCCTGGGCAACCCCTTGCGGCTGGAAATCATTCGCACGCTCTCCGACGGCAGCGAGCAGAGTTGTAACGCATTGCGCAAAGAAGATATCGCGAAATCCACCATGACTCACCACTGGCGGGTGCTGCGCGACAGCGGCGTGATCTGGCAACGTCCTCAGGGGCGGGAAAATCTCATTTCGCTTCGCCGCGACGATTTGGATGCCCGTTTTCCAGGGCTGCTGGATACGCTGCTTAATGTGATGCGACAGGAGAAGTAAGCCATCCCTGTGCCCCCGGTAAAGCGACTGCCGCCAGCGGGGAAAAGCAGCGGACGCCAGAAACAAAAAAGCCGGAGGTCTCCCTCCGGCTTTTCTATCATAAAGCGTAATTACGCAACGTCTTCGTACTGCGGTACCGGGTTGCGGAAGCTTTTGGTTACGCACGCCAGGTAAATCAGACCGATACCGGCCCAGATCAGACCCAGGATCATCGAGCTCTCTTCCAGGTTAACCCACAGCGCGCCAACGGTCAGGGCGCCGCACATCGGCAGGAACAGATACTGGAAGTGGTCTTTCAGCGTCTTGTTGCGTTTCTCGCGGATCCAGAACTGCGAGATAACCGACAGGTTAACGAAGGTGAACGCCACCAGCGCACCGAAGTTAATCAGCGCAGTCGCCATCACCAGGTCAAAGTTAATCGCCAGCAGCGCGATCGCGCCAACCAGGATGATGTTCATCGCCGGGGTGCGCCAGGTCGGATGCACGTAGCCGAAGAAGCTTTTCGGGAATACGCCATCACGGCCCATTACGTACATCAGGCGCGCAACGCCAGCATGCGCCGCCATACCGGAAGCCAGCACGGTGATGGTGGAGAAGATCAGCGCGCCTACCTGGAAGGCTTTACCTGCCACATACAGCATAATTTCAGGCTGTGAGGCATCCGGATCCTTAAAGCGCGAGATATCCGGGAAGTACAGCTGCAGGAAGTAGGTGGCAAAAATGAAGATCAGGCCGCCAATCAGCGCAGTCAGGAAGATAGCGCGCGGAATAACGCGTTCTGCATCTTTGGTCTCTTCAGACAGATTGCTGATGCCATCAAAGCCGGTAAATGAGAAGCAGAGTATCGTCGCCCCGGTAATCATCGGGATAACGTGCGCATCGCCGGACCAGAACGGACGGCTGCTGGCCAGCGTACCGGCGCCCTCGCCTTCAAATACGCCATACACCACCATGCCGAGGATCACGGCAATCAGTACCACCTGCAGCACCACGATAACGGTGTTGAAGTTGGCGACGGACTTGATGCTGCGCAGGTTAAAGGCGGTCATGAACGCGACCAGCGCGATAACAAACACCCACGATGGAATCGAAGGCACCAGCGCTTCAAAGTAGATTTTCGCCAACAGGATGTTGATCATCGGCGCGAACAGGTAGTCGAGCAGAGAGGACCAACCCACCATGAAGCCAACGGTCGGGCTAATGGATTTCTGGGCGTAGGTATACGCGGAACCCGCGGAAGGATAACGGCGTACCAGCTTCCCGTAGCTCAGCGCAGTAAAAAGAATAGCGATTAACGCAAAGGCGTAGGCCGTCGGCACGTGACCGTCGGTCATACCAGAGACGATACCAAACGTATCGAACAGCGTCATCGGCTGCATATAGGCCAGGCCCATCATTACAACCGGAACTAACGTAAGGGTTTTACGTAATTCCACGCGAGAGGTATTTGGAGTAGCGTTATGCGACATAGTTATCCCCTTTTACGGCGAAGGCCAGCGCGTAAGCAAAAAATTGCCCCATTTCTTTCTATTCCTCAGCGACAACGACTGTCGGTTTTTAGTAAATATCTATCCGGTACGAAGCCCGGCCTCTTGGTATTGAATGATGTGTCTTTCGACCAAAAAAATAACCGACACTTTAAAAAAAGCGTCGGCTAGTCTCTGGTTTTCAGGCTGCGTATTTTGCAACAACTTCTGGCTTAATGACAAGATGTTGAAAGGTTTATTAATAGGCTAAGAATTCTAACCGCCTAATATTCATACTATTTTAGTATTGTAGATCTGACGAATAGCACTATTTGCTAATATCGCTTGTAACCACCATTGCGCGGCAAGGCCAAAAACGTCTTCATTCCAGCCAATCCATGCCCGATGCAGCCGCGCGGGTGTGCTAATACGTTTCTCGACCACTTTTCCCTTCTCCAGCCAGGCCTCTGCCAGATAGCGCGGCAGGTAAGCCCAGCCCAGCCCGGCGCATACCAGCTCCAGCAGGCTATTCATATCATAAACCGTCACACTCTCCTGCTTTTCGCTTTGCAGCAACCCGGCATTGCAAATAATCGCCCGATATCGCTGTAACACCCGCAAATTCAACGGTTCCTTAGCCTGCGCCAGTGGATGATTAATCGCAACCACAAAACACAGATCCACATCGCCAAGCAGACTAAAACCATAACCCACCAGCGTTGGCGGCTCGTTAAGCGCGCCCAGCACCATGTCGACCTCACCTGCCGCCAGAGCATCCCAACCACCAGCGCTAGTGAACTGCAAACGGGTCACGTTGCGTTGTTGATAAAACTGTTCCATCAGTGAAGTTAAAAGAGAGAAAGGAAAAGTCATATCGACACTGATGGTCAGGGTATTTTCCCAGCCCTGATGTAGCCTGATGGCCTGCAGCTCAAGTTCGCGAGCGGTATGGAGTAGCTCACGTCCTTTCTCCAGCAGCATCTGCCCGGTGCAAGTAAAGCGCGCCCGATGACCGCTGCGATCCAGCAGTTGGATATTCAGATCGCTTTCTAATTTATGGATGGTATAGCTCAGCGCCGAGGGAGTTTTATAGAGCTTTGCCGAAGCCGCGGCAAAGCTCCCCTCTTTTTCTAAGGCATCAAGAATAACGAGAACATCCAGCAGTGGTTTCATCGCCCCCCCTTACGGTACGCGAATGCCTGCTGGTGGTTACTCCATCGGCATCACCAGCGGATCGGGGTACTGGTATTCAAAGCCAAGCTCATAGCAGATCCGGTTGCCATCAATGATTTTGCCTTTACCGCCTTCCGGGTTATCGGTAAATACCGGTAACGGCAGCCCAAGTTCACGGGCCATCTGCGGATAAAAGACGCCGCGCGCCGGATGCTGCGGCGCACATATATTATAGATGTGTCCGCCTTTCGGAGCCTGAAGCAATAACTCAATCGCGGCAATAACGTCCTGCAGATGCACCAGATTGACACCGTGCTGGCCATCCGGGGCCGATTTACCGGCAAAGAAACGGCCCGGATGGCGCGATGGCCCAACCAACCCGGCGAGACGCAGAATATCCACCGAGGTGCCCGGCAACGCATGCAGCCAGTCTTCCAGCTCTTTCAGTACCCTGCCGCTGGCGGTTTGTGGATTGCGCGGCGAATTTTCCTTCATCGTCCCTTCAGTATTGCCATAAACCGAGGTCGAACTGGTAAAAATAATGCGTGGAATATGCCGCGAGAGCGCGGTATCAACAATCTCCTGCACCGCCTGTAGATAAAAATCTTCCCCGGGGCCCGTGCGCCGCGCAGGTAACGTGATAACCAGCGCATCGACGTTCATCATCGCGTCCAGATCCTCAGCCTCACAGATCAGCTGGGGTTCAAGACGTAGCGGATATCCTTCAATACCGCACATCCGCGCCGCCTCCACGCCGTCCTGCGTCGTTTTACTGCCGGTGACATGCCAACCGCGCGCGCGCAATGACAACGCAAGCGGCATGCCCAGCCACCCTAACCCGACAATCGCGACCTTTTTCATACCCTGGCTCCTGACTCATTCGCTGTGCTGATACTAGGCTACGCTAGCCCGCGAGACCTGACAATTTGTTCGACGAATATGAAATGAATTAATGATGGAAAAAAGGGCTTGCTTTATGCGCCGCAACTGGTTTAGGTTAAAAGACATCAAATGCATAGTCATTCAAAGAGAATTTTATGAACAGCGTTCAATTTAAAAACCACCATCATCACCATCATCCTGACTAGTCTTTCAGGCGATGTGTGCTGGAAGACGTTTGGATCTTCCAGTGGTGCATGAACGCAAAGAGAGCCCCCGGAAGATTCACTTCCGGGGGCTTTTTTTTGGACCGAATTCGGACAGATTCAGACAGGTATTCAGAGGAAAACAACAATGTTAGACAACACCCGTTTACGCATAGCTATTCAGAAATCCGGCCGTTTGAGTGAAGATTCACGCGAACTGCTCGGCCGCTGCGGCATTAAAGTCAACCTGCACACCCAGCGTCTGATCGCCCTTGCGGAAAACATGCCGATCGATATTCTGCGCGTTCGCGATGACGATATTCCGGGGCTGGTGATGGACGGCGTTGTCGACCTTGGCATTATCGGCGAGAACGTGCTGGAAGAAGAGCTGCTGAGCCGCCGTGCGCAGGGCGAAGACCCGCGCTACTTTACCCTGCGTCGTCTGGACTTCGGCGGATGCCGCCTGTCGTTGGCGACACCGGTGGATGAAAACTGGAATGGCCCGGCGGCGCTGGACGGCAAACGCATCGCCACCTCTTACCCGCACCTGTTAAAACGCTATCTCGATCAGAAAGGCATCTCCTTTAAATCTTGTCTGCTGAACGGTTCTGTCGAAGTCGCCCCGCGCGCAGGCCTTGCCGACGCCATCTGCGATCTCGTTTCTACCGGCGCAACTCTTGAAGCTAACGGCCTGCGCGAAGTTGAAGTGATTTATCGTTCCAAAGCCTGCCTGATCCAGCGCGACGGCGAGATGGACGATGCGAAACAGCAGCTGATCGACCGTCTGCTGACCCGTATTCAGGGGGTTATCCAGGCCCGCGAATCGAAATACATCATGATGCACGCGCCGACCGAACGGCTGGAAGAAGTGGTGGCGCTGCTGCCGGGCGCCGAGCGGCCAACTATTCTGCCCCTGGCGGGCGACAAACAGCGGGTAGCGATGCACATGGTCAGCAGCGAAACCCTGTTCTGGGAAACCATGGAAAAACTGAAAGCGCTGGGCGCCAGCTCCATCCTGGTGCTGCCGATCGAGAAGATGATGGAGTAATCCAGCTATCCGCATACGGGACAAACAGGGGAAATGACCATGAGCTTCAATACCATTATCGACTGGAATAGCTGCAGCGCCGCACAACAGCAACAACTCTTAATGCGCCCGGCGATTTCAGCTTCCGAGAGCATCAGCAAAACGGTAGCCGGGATCCTCGCTAACGTTAAAGAGAATGGCGATGCCGCTTTACGCGAATATAGCGCCAAATTCGATAAAACCACCGTCACGGCGCTGAAAGTATCTGACGAAGAAATTGCCGCTGCCGGCGCGCGCCTCAGCGACGAACTCAAACAAGCGATGGCGGTAGCGGTCAACAATATCGAGACCTTTCACAACGCGCAGCAGTTGCAGGTTGTCGATGTTGAAACCCAGCCCGGCGTACGCTGCCAGCAGCTTACCCGCCCTATCGCCTCCGTCGGCTTATATATTCCGGGCGGCTCGGCGCCGCTGTTTTCAACGGTGCTGATGCTGGCAACGCCGGCGCGCATTGCCGGCTGTCAGGAAGTGGTGCTGTGTTCGCCGCCGCCGATTGCCGATGAAATTCTTTATGCGGCGCAGCTGTGCGGCGTGCGTAATATCTTTAACGTCGGCGGCGCGCAGGCTATCGCGGCAATGGCCTTCGGCACCGAATCGGTGGCGAAAGTCGCTAAAATCTTTGGCCCTGGCAACGCCTTCGTCACCGAGGCCAAGCGCCAGGTCAGCCAGCGCCTCGACGGCGCGGCTATCGATATGCCTGCCGGCCCGTCGGAGGTTCTGGTGATTGCCGACGGCGGCGCGACGCCGGATTTCGTCGCCTCCGATTTACTCTCCCAGGCGGAACATGGCCCGGATTCCCAGGTTATCCTGCTGACCCCCGACGCCGACATGGGCTCCCGGGTCGCCGCAGCGGTTGAACGTCAGCTAGCGGCCCTGCCGCGTGCCGAAACCGCACGTGAAGCGCTTTCCGCCAGCCGTATTATTGTCGCTCGCGATCTCGAGCAATGTGTAGAGATCTCAAATCAGTACGGTCCGGAGCACCTGATTATCCAGACCCGCAACGCCCGTGAACTGGTTGACGGCATTACCAGCGCTGGTTCGGTATTCCTCGGCGACTGGTCGCCAGAATCAGCAGGTGATTACGCCTCCGGCACCAACCACGTGCTGCCGACCTACGGCTACACTGCCACCTGTTCCAGCCTCGGTCTGGCGGATTTCCAAAAGCGCATGACCGTACAGGAGCTGACACGTGAAGGCTTCGCCGCCCTCGCCCCGATTATCGAGATCCTGGCCGCAGCCGAACTGCTGACCGCCCACAAAAACGCCGTAACGCTACGCGTAGCCGCCCTTAAGGAGCAAGCATGAGCATTGAAGACTTAGCCCGCGCCAATATTCGCGCGCTGACGCCGTATCAATCCGCCCGCCGTCTTGGGGGAAAAGGCGACGTGTGGCTGAACGCCAACGAATTCCCCACCGCCGTGGAATTCCAGTTAACCGAACAGACGCTGAACCGCTATCCGGAGCCGCAGCCGAAAGCGGTTATCGAAAACTACGCGCACTATGCTGGCGTAACACCAGAGCAGGTACTGGTGAGCCGCGGGGCTGACGAAGGTATCGAGTTATTGATCCGCGCTTTTTGCGAACCCGGCGAGGACGCGGTCCTTTATTGCCCACCTACCTACGGTATGTATAGCGTCAGCGCCGAAACTATCGGCGTTGAGTGCCGCACGGTTCCGACGCTCGCCGACTGGCAGCTCGATTTACCGGGTATCGAAGCGAATCTCACCGGCGTGAAAGTGGTGTTTGTCTGCAGCCCAAATAATCCAACCGGGCAGATAATCAATCCACAAGATTTCCGCGCCCTGTTGGAAATGACGCGCGGTAAAGCGATCGTGGTAGCGGATGAAGCCTATATTGAGTTCTGTCCGCAGGCGTCGCTCGCCGGTTGGCTAAATGATTACCCGCACCTGGTTATCCTGCGCACCTTATCGAAAGCCTTTGCGCTGGCCGGGCTGCGCTGCGGTTTTACGCTGGCTAACGCAGAGGTAATTAATGTACTGCTAAAAGTCATCGCACCTTATCCGCTGTCGACGCCGGTTGCCGATATCGCCGCTCAGGCGCTGAGCCCGGCAGGAATTGCCGCCATGCGCGCGCGAGTAGCGCAGATCCTTGATGAACGCGCATACCTGGTCGATGCGCTGCGCGGCATCGCCTGCGTCGAACAGGTGTTCGATTCCGAGACCAACTACCTGCTGGCGCGGATAACCGCCTCCAGCGCGGTGTTTAAATCTTTGTGGGATCAGGGCATTATCTTACGTGACCAAAATAAACAACCCTCATTAAGCGGCTGTTTGCGTATCACTATCGGTACCCGTGCAGAGAGCCAGCGCGTGATTGACGCTTTGACTGCGGAGAATGTATGACCCAGAAGTTTCTCTTTATTGACCGTGACGGAACGCTTATCTCCGAACCGCCGGTTGATTTTCAGGTAGACCGATTTGAAAAACTGGCCTTCGAGCCGCAGGTGATCCCGGCGCTGCTTAAGCTGCAACAGGAAGGCTATAAGCTGGTGATGATCACCAACCAGGACGGCCTTGGTACCGAAAGCCTGCCGCAGGAGGAATTCGACGGCCCGCACAACCTGATGATGCAGGTCTTCTCCTCGCAGGGCGTTAACTTTGAATCCGTCCTGATCTGCCCGCACATGCCTGGCGATAACTGCGACTGCCGTAAGCCGAAGACCCAGTTGGTATTACCGTGGCTGGAAGACGGCGTGATGGATAAAACCCACAGTTATGTCATCGGCGACCGCGCCACCGATATCGAGTTGGCGGATAACATGGGTATCACCGGCCTGCGCTATAACAGTGAAACGCTGAACTGGCCGACCATCTGCGATCAGCTGACCCGTCGCGACCGCTATGCTCACGTTGAGCGCATCACCAAAGAGACCCTGGTTGACGTTAAAGTCTGGCTGGACCGTGAAGGCGGCAGTAAGATCCACACCGGCGTTGGTTTCTTCGATCACATGCTCGATCAGATCGCCACCCACGGCGGCTTTCGCCTGGAAATTAACGTCGGCGGCGATCTTTACATCGACGATCACCACACCGTAGAAGATACCGGCCTGGCGTTAGGCGAAGCGTTGAAGCTGGCGCTGGGTGATAAGCGCGGCATTAACCGCTTTGGCTTTGTGCTGCCGATGGATGAGTGCCTGGCGCGCTGCGCACTGGATATCTCTGGCCGTCCGCACCTCGAATATAAAGCTGACTTCACCTATCAGCGCGTTGGCGACCTGAGCACCGAGATGGTCGAACACTTCTTCCGCTCGCTCTCCTATACCATGGCGGTGACGCTGCACCTGAAAACCAAAGGTAAAAACGATCATCACCGCGTCGAGAGCCTGTTCAAAGCCTTCGGTCGTACGCTGCGCCAGGCCATTCGGGTCCAGGGCGACACGTTGCCATCGTCAAAAGGGGTATTGTGATGAACGTGGTAATCCTCGATACCGGGTGCGCCAACCTCAACTCGGTGAAATCTGCGGTGAGCCGCCACGGCTATGAGCCAGTGGTCAGCCGCGAGCCGGATGTTGTTCTACGCGCCGATAAACTTTTTCTGCCCGGCGTCGGCACCGCGCAGGCTGCGATGGATCAGCTGCGCGAACGTGAGCTCATTGAGCTTATTAAAGCTTGTACCCAGCCGGTGCTGGGGATCTGTCTCGGCATGCAGTTACTCGGTGCGCGCAGCGAAGAGACAAACGGCGTCGAGCTACTGGGCATTATTGATGAAGAGGTGCCGAAAATGACCGATCATGGACTGCCGCTGCCGCATATGGGGTGGAACCGGGTATACGCCAAAGCCGGCGATCGCCTGTTCCGCGGCATTGAAGAAGGCGCGTATTTCTATTTCGTCCATAGCTACGCCATGCCGGTAAACCCGTACACTATCGCGCAATGCAACTACGGCGAGGCCTTCACCGCGGCGGTACAGAAAGATAACTTCTTTGGCGTACAGTTCCACCCTGAGCGCTCAGGTAGCGCCGGTGCGCAGCTGCTGAAAAATTTCCTGGAGATGTAATGATCATTCCAGCTTTAGATTTAATTGACGGTACCGTGGTGCGCCTGCATCAGGGCGACTACGGCCAGCAACGCGACTATGGCAACGATCCGTTACCACGCCTGCAATCCTATGCAGACCAGGGCGCGGAAGTATTGCACCTGGTCGATCTTACCGGAGCAAAAGATCCGGCAAAACGCCAGATACCGCTGCTTAAGACCTTAGTCGCCGGCGTTACGGTACCGGTACAGGTCGGCGGCGGCGTACGTACAGAAGAAGACGTTGCCGCACTGCTGGACGCCGGCGTGGCGCGCGTGGTGGTCGGTTCAACGGCGGTAAAATCGCCGGAGGTGGTCAAAGCCTGGTTTAAACGCTTTGGCCCCGAGCATCTGGTACTGGCGCTGGACGTACGCATTGATGCCGATGGCAATAAACAGGTGGCGGTGAGCGGCTGGCAGGAAAACTCTGGCGTCACTCTGGAAGAGCTGGTGGAAAACTATCTGCCGGTCGGCTTGCAACATGTGCTGTGTACCGATATCTCCCGCGATGGCACTCTCGCGGGTTCCAACGTCTCACTGTATGAAGAAGTCTGCGCGCGTTATCCGCAGGTGGCGTTCCAGTCTTCCGGTGGGATCGGCGGTCTCAACGATATTGCCGCGCTGCGCGGAACCGGCGTTCGCGGCGTAATCGTCGGCCGCGCGCTGCTGGAAGGTAAATTCAACGTAACGGAGGCTATCCAATGCTGGCAAAACGGATAATCCCCTGCCTTGACGTCCGCGACGGCCAGGTAGTGAAAGGCGTACAGTTCCGCAATCACGAAATTATCGGCGATATTGTGCCGCTGGCAAAACGCTATGCCGATGAAGGCGCGGATGAACTGGTGTTCTACGATATCACCGCCTCCAGCGATGGCCGGGTAGTCGATAAAAGTTGGGTTTCGCGCGTGGCCGAAGTGATTGATATTCCATTCTGCGTCGCGGGCGGGATTAAATCTCTGGAAGACGCAGCGCAGATCCTCTCCTTCGGCGCAGATAAAATTTCAATTAACTCGCCTGCGCTTGCGGACCCGACGTTAATCACCCGCCTCGCCGATCGCTTTGGCGTGCAGTGCATCGTGGTAGGTATCGATACCTGGTTTGATGAACAAACCGGTAAATATCACGTTAATCAGTACACCGGCGATGAAAGCCGGACTCGCGTCACCCAATGGGAGACGCTGGATTGGGTGCAGGAAGTACAAAAGCGCGGAGCGGGAGAAATCGTCCTCAACATGATGAACCAGGACGGCGTGCGCAACGGTTACGATCTGGATCAGCTCAGAAAGGTCCGTGAAGTGTGTAACGTTCCGTTGATTGCCTCCGGCGGCGCCGGAACCATGGAGCACTTCCTTGAGGCCTTCCGCGACGCCAACGTCGATGGCGCCCTCGCCGCTTCCGTGTTCCATAAACAAATTATTAATATTGGCGAATTAAAAACGTTCCTGGCAGCCCAGGGCGTGGAGATCAGGGTATGTTGAGTGAACAGCTGGATTGGCAAAAAACCGACGGCATGATACCGGCCATCATACAGCACGCTGAATCTGGCGAAGTGTTAATGCTGGGATATATGAATGAGGACGCGCTGGCGAAAACGCAAGAAAGCGGCAAAGTGACCTTCTACTCGCGCACCAAACAGCGCCTGTGGACAAAGGGTGAAACCTCCGGCAACTTTCTTAATGTGGTCAGCATCACCCCGGATTGCGATAACGATACCTTGTTAGTGTTGGTCAACCCGATAGGCCCGACCTGCCACAAAGGGACGTCAAGCTGCTTTGGGGAGACCGGACACCAGTGGTTGTTCCTCTATCAACTGGAACAACTGCTGGCCGAGCGCAAACATGCCGACCCGGAGAGCTCATACACTGCGAAACTGTATGCCAGCGGCACCAAACGTATTGCGCAGAAAGTGGGAGAAGAAGGCGTGGAGACCGCGCTGGCCGCGACGGTAAATGACAAGTTTGAACTGAAGAATGAGGCGTCAGACCTGATGTATCACCTGCTGGTGTTGTTGCAGGACCAGGGGCTGAATTTAGGGGGTGTTATCGATAATCTGAAGTCCAGACATAAGTAAATCGAAACATGCATTGAAGGAACTCTGGTTTAATATGATCACCATTTAAACCAGAGTCTATCTACGCACCGACAATTAAGGATGTTGCGGTAAGGGTACATCCCTTAATTCAGAGAAACGAATAGCGTCTTCTTTTTCATTCAGCACGAAATCAGAATTTTTTACCGCGTCTTGCATGTGTTCATCTGAAACAGAATAGCCCATCATTTCTAACACCAGAAATTTGGTTAAATCAGATGAGAAGTAGTGATTACTATTACGCAATTGTTCAGCCTTTTCACACCAGGAAGCATCATTCATCAGCAATGGAATTTTATACATTTCATTATCGCTGGATGGGAAACCATGTCCCTGGCCAACAACCTCCCCATGGTCTGATACATAAACCAGCTTGTAATCTTTAAGATAGGTATCCGCAAGGGTAAAAATGCTTTGCAAGGTATCATCTACGTTATAGATAGACGCATCATAATCATCAACCATCGGGTTATCCTCATCTCCACGGCGAGCAGAATAAGGTAAATGGTTGCCCATCAAATGAATAACGTAAAAGTTTCTCTCTTGTGATTCTTTAAAATAATGCTTGATTGCAGGGAGTAGCTTGTCGTCCTGCCCTTCGTTAATAGGAAAGCGAGTATTATTATCTTCAGGAGTTTGCAATACTTCGGCGTATTTTGCAAGATAACCAAAAGGTTTGTTCCACATATTGTTTTGCATTTGAGAGTCGAACCAATAAGTATGGTAGCCTTGCAATTCTGCCATTTCGATAAGATTTTTAAACTTAAATAAATTACCACGCTGCAGAGGCGTTTCGAACGAAATCAGCATTGGCACAGCAAGTCGCGTTTGCGCAGCAGGTGAATGTACGTTATTAACGACGCAGATTTTTCCATCTCTATCCATCTGAGATAAGTTTGGTGTGGTATCTTTACCATAGCCATAGATGCCATAACGGCCGGGATTGGATGATTCACCGATGACATAAATAATATTTTTGCTCCCTGCAGCTTTATTCTTAATATAGGCAGGATATTCTTTATGCTCAATTTTTTTGTATTTAACATCATCAACTATATTTTCAGCAATAATAGATACAGAGGAAACAAGCGGTCCAAAAAAAATCTTGTACTGATCGATATAAGGCTGAGATATAAAGGTTGGTGAATATTCGAGGTTGTTAATGAAGAACTTCGCTCCCCAAAAACTGATACCATCTATCACTGGTTTTGAAAGAATAAGAATAAGGCAGACAGTCAAAATTACACGATCTTTAACAGAGTAGCCTGCTTTCGGTATTTTAATCGATAACAGCGAAAGTGCAAAAAGTAGGAAAAGGAATCCCGCAAGGAATTTAAGACCAAATGTTTGCACCGTACCTAATGAAACGGAAAGGCCTACCCCGAAGGTTGACATAACCATGCTGGTAGAGAGCCCGCCATATTTTTGATAGATGAAATAAGTCAGGAATGTGATCAATGAAACAAAAACGACCATACTATTTCTGACTATTTTATTGCGAATACAAAAAATCAAACGCAAGAAAATAAAGACAGAAAAAAAAGTAGTGAAAAATATGTTTGTAGGTTCAAACCAACACAAAACAAGAGACAGAAAAAATAGTGTGAAATACAGAAACCTTCTGGTTTTTAAATACTGTAAACATCTACAAAAAATGCTCATGCAAACTCCGAAATAAAGCAATTTATTATTGTGTATTGTAATGTTGCTATTTTAACACACTGAGCTTACCTGACAAATATCTCTCCATTGATCCTGGATAATGAAAGCGTTTAAAAAAATTAATTCAGCAAGATGGGAGCCGCACTCCAGGCTTAATTTCACATACTTAAGCAAATTTAATGTTAAATCCACTATCGTGAAACCGATCACAACAACAAAAAAATAACCACCAGTTAACATTCGTGTGGTAATATAAACAAATACCGTCAGGTTCTCCTTCTTGACGCGTTGGTTATGGAACACAACAAAAATAAAGCTAAACAGGCTACGGGGTCTCACTTGCAACATTATAAACATCTTGACGGACTCCGCGGAGTCGCGTCGCTTGTCGTCGTGCTTTACCATATGGATGTATTTATGGGAGTGCTGCTATCGCCAAATGGATTATATTCACAATACTCAGTATGGTGGCAGATATATCGAAGAATTTTGGATGGGAACTTCTCAGTTTGTCTATTTTTCGTAATGAGTGGTTATGTGTTGCTCATTGGCTTTTATAAGCGGCAAAACGACCTTTCTTATCTTAAAGAAAGTTTTATAAAAAGATATTTTAGACTTACCCCACTGGTACTCGCTTCAGTCATTCTGGCTGTTTTTTTACAAAATACGATTGGCTTCCATAATGTCGAAATGGCGGCGATCGTAGGTGGACACGAGTGGTTAAAATCTAACTATCAATCAGAACTCACACTAACTGGTGCCATATACAATGGTCTGTATTCTGCTTACATAGGCGATACATCCTATAATGGACCACTCTGGACAATTAAAATAGAGTTAATGGGATCACTCTTTCTGTATCTCTATGCCGCATTATTTTTTGTCAAAAAAAATGGTGCCCACATCATTATATCAGCAATACTTATCTATCTAATTGAACCGACACTTGGCTGCTATTTGATACTATTTATCATTGGCGGTACTATTTTAGTGTATAACATTAAACTTGCAAATAACTATATTCTTCCGGCTAGTATATTAACAGTTGTTCTTGCAACAGAAAATCCGTGGACAATAGAGATTAATTTCTTAAATGAGCTCACAGGTTTTAGTAAAGAAGGTTTAGCCACATTCTGTCATTCAATAGCAGCAATACTTTTATTATTAATAGTGAATACATCATCAAAACTTTCAAGTTATCTGTCCAGGCCTGTATTTACTTTTCTGGGTAAGATCTCATTTTCCTTATATGTATTTCATATCCCTATCATCATGAGTATTGGAACGGCATTATTTGTCAATTTACATGATGCAGGTATTAATAACCAATTTGCTAGTATAATAAGCACACTAGTCAGTTTATTATGTTGTGTGTTTATCTCATGGTGTGGCTATACATTTGTTGATAAACCTTCAACCAAAATTGCATCTTTAGTTGGCGATAAGCTGAATATGAGAGCCAGCGTATTATAAAAAAAAGCCGCGAAAGAAATCTTTCGCGGCTTTTAACAAAATAGAAGAGTTAGAATGTTTTAGCTTTTAGTAGCTTTAAATAAAACATAAATCTTTCTCTTCCTTTATTTTTGGCTATTACCAGCATATCAAATTTAGACAAAATCTTCTTAGATACAAAAATTTGCGCCAGGACCTGTTTAAAATATTCATCCTTGAATTTCTCATCAATGACACTCCAGGCCCAGAAGTGGACATCGAGTTCTAACTCAAATAATTTACGTTCTTCATCATAGTTGAACGTATCTGAGTTACGACTGTAGATCCAATCAAAAATAGGGAAATGAACATAAAGTCGGTCATCTCGCACAGAAATATCCTGACCTAAGCGCCCTTGACGATAATAGTAATAATCAAAAGGTATATTAGCAATAATCCTGGCGTTTAAAAAAGTCTCGAACTGGAAAGGTAGGTCATCAAACCGGCGAATATGCTCAGGGAAAGAAATTCCTTTATTTTTTAGCATTTCGGCAGAGTAAATACGACGCCACATTGTTGGGCGTTCGCGTAGTAAATCCAGACGGCTGAGATTGATGTCCAGTGGGAATTTGACTATTTCACCAGTCTCATAAGCTTCTTTATAGCCACACTGCGAAATGTCAGCATTTTTCATCACCGCGGCACGGAACAAATCTTCATACATCTGAAGATCGCACCAATCATCGCCGTCAACAAAACCAATATATTGCCCTTTGGCCTGGCTAACGCCGGCATTTCGTGCCGTCGCGCACCCACCATTGGCTTTATGGATAACTTTCACTCTACCAGGGTATCTCGCAGCCCAGGCGTCAGCCTTCTCACCAGAATCATCCGGTGTACCATCATCGACGACTAAAATCTCTAAACTTTCAATAGACTGATTTGCCAATGACTCAATGCACTGGTCGATATAAGCGCTGATATTGTATGCAGGAACGACGACAGAGACTTCATATTCATACTTCTGTCGACTGCCTGTAAGGGGTTGGTGCTGATCCTGGATACGCCAGAAAAAAGTATTTGCAGCACGCGCACATTGACGATACACAATCAATGGATCAATATCATACTGATTAAATTCGCCACAAATATGGTCAAGTTTCCACTGTGCTGTCACGTATTCTAGCGCAGTGCGGCTAAATGCCGGCAGAGAAATACGAACACTAACGTGACGCTCACCAATCAATTCATTAATTTCTGAATTAGAAAAATTATCAAAAAGATAGACACGTTCTTTCAGTTCAGGATTTTTATTTAATAAATCCTGAATACGCTTAAACTTGCTAGCGTTAGTTTCAATGACAATTATTGCACGCGGCTTGCAGTTATAAAATGCGACAAGAATTTCAAGTCCAGTATAAGTCCCCACAAAGGCCAAAACGTCGCTTTCACAGGAAAACAAATCTACACCAAAAAAACTGCGCTCAATGATATGCTTATGTTGTGCTAACTCATCATGGCTAATTGCTGAAGGTAGTTTATTTAAATATGCATTCAATTGTGTTCTATTGATCATTTTGTTAACCCACTACCCGTTTTCCGAACTTGTTTTTTGCAAAACGCAAAGCTTTTTTGAAGATCAATTTATTGACATCAATGTTTGCAGTAGAAATAGCCTTCAACAATTTAATTTTTGTTGATAGAGTCTGCTTACCGGTGCTGTACTCAGTGAGAAAATCCGTTGCTCCGTTGAAAAATGCCAGCATAAGAATAAACTCTCTGTTACGCGCAGCAAAAGATAAAGACGTTTTTAAGCGGGAACGAATTTGTGAATTCGCAGCAGAAAACAACTCTACCCCCTGCAGGAAGTAGCGTCGCCTGTCACTCAGGGTCGTATAACGTCCGCACCAGAAAATCATTTTAAAAACTAGTGACATCACACAATATTGTTGATAACCATTAAGTGCTGCCACTTCAGGCTTTTGCAATAATTCTTTAGCTGTCTTAATAATATCGAAGCGCTTTTCACTTTTTTGATCAGTGATTTTACCTTCGCGATTAACCCTGTAAAAATAACCGACGGTATCTATCATACCAATCTTTGTAGCATTAACCAGACTAACAATATGCGGAGTAAGATCTTCGAAATGGATTCCCACCGGGAAGATAGTTATATATTTATCAAAAAAATCTTTCTTAAGAATTCGGTTATTAGTATTCGGCTCAAGACTAAGAATTTGCGGATGTGATGCAATATTTACCGTCTTCTTAAGCTCCCCTCCTAAAATATGATCCCAAGTCGCTGCATCATAGAATGGATAAGAATCTTTAGTTTGGTTATCATAAACATATGAGCGATATAATACAATATCAAGATCGGCTGATTCAGCAAAAGCCAAAGAATCAAGAACTGCCTTTTCGTTTAACCAGTCATCACTATCACAGAAAGAGATGTATTGCCCTCGCGCATAGCGCAAGGCTGTATTTCTGGCCTCCGACAATCCACGATTTTCCTGGGATATGAAGAGTGCGTTACCTTTATAGCCATCAAGCCATTTCTGCACAACTTCAACACTATTGTCAGTACTTCCATCATTGACAATTATAATTTCTATGTGGTTGTTACCATTTTTATCAAACGAGGATAAAGTCTTTTCCACAAATCCAGAGGTATTATAGACCGGTACAACGATGGACAATTTTGGAATAACCTTCAATTGTCGAGTATCACAAACTATCATGTCGCTCATTACTGTCTCTTGTAGAAGATATTTAACTTCAGGCCAGACTGCATAAGCTGGCCAATTCAACATGTCTTATTTTTCTTAAAAGGCTGGAATCTTAAACACTAACGGATAGAGTAATAGCTTACTGTATCTATATCAACAGTAAGAGCAAGTCTTAATTCATCAATATTTAAATAAAGTATTTCTTCCAAAATTTTTCAGATGTAAAATATGAGATCTTTTTACCATACTCTCTTGCTACAGCATTGTAGACAAAAAAACCTTTACTAATGGCCCACAACGTTTTAAATATCAATTTAGTACAGCGCAACTTATCTTGTTTCAGTACGATAAAATGACCTTCGGTGGTTTCATAGTAAACTTCAGTATTCAAGAAAACCTGTTTTGTCGGATGAATTTCAGTATTCGGAATTCGTACAATATTCCCTTTGATTATAAATCCAGGAATCAAATGACCGTTAAGAAGAACTAATCTAATTATCTTCATCCATTTCGACTCAGGCCCATAGCGATTAGTTGTTCTCACTATTTTACCAAATGGGACGTCTTTCGGACGTTCGTCTTTCGACAGTTCATTAATCCGGTTACGCGCTATTACAGCGTCAGGATCGTTTTGCCAAAAATCAGCTCCTTGTAATACGTCGAGATACGCCTCGATAACTGCCTGTGCTGAAGAATATCGGTACGAGAAACATAGCAAAAGAACCTTTGCTAATACCCAGAAGGCAATCTGTCTTCTTTTCTTTGCCGATGGATAAACAAATGAAGGTACCAACAGTCCCCTGACGCTTAAATACTCGACCAGTGCACTATATTTTTGGTTAAAATTCATCTGCCATGATGCGACACCGTTAAGAGTGATGATTGGGTAACCATGCATTACACCAAACAGGATATCATCCCCCCGAACAAAGAATGGAAAAGCATAATATTTTGCAGCGGAAACCTTAAAAGCGCAGAACCACCAGGCGGCATAAGTGGCTCGATTATCCTCTTGATTGAACAAATCAAGACCGCCTGGTGTCGATACATCAATGCCATTTTTTAACGGCAGCATCCGAATTTGCTTATAAGGATAAAGAGCGCCTGCTTCATAAACAACCTTAGGCTTATCCTCATATAGCATACTACCTGCAATCATCTGTTTTTCACTCTTCGAAAAACACATGAACCAATAAGCTCTTTTAATACTTTCAATTTCACAGGATGCATCATCATCCATAAAAATACAATAAGTCTCATTATTTGTATTCTTTACTTCAAATAATCCACGCGTAAAACCACCAGCCCCTCCCATATTTTTATTTTTTATATAGGTAACATTTGGTCTGGGCTCAAGGTCCAGATTACAACCATTGTCAACAACATACACATTAAATTTTGACTGGTAAACACTATCGCTAAAGAATGCTCGCTCAAATCTTGATAACGTCGATAATAATGCTGCTTGACGATTATAAGTAGTGATGACAATCGCTAGTTTACCAAAATCAGCTACTTCGCCAGATGTAGTAAAAGCAAAATTTCTTATTTCACTATCATCAATTGCCGACCATTGAAAATAAAGACGACCAACACTCCATTCACTTATTTGTAAATTTTCTATTGTGAATGGACCATCGATTTCGTTTTGAAATATCGTCGTTAGAACACCATCTACTTTTAAATAAATAGAGGCAATACCTCGACCAGCGACGTCAATTTTAAAACCTAACTGTTTAACTGTAGTGTATTTAGACCATTTATAAAGATCAAATGAGTTATAAAAAGTATCGAAACAAATTTCTTTATTTTTCAAAACCTTGATGGAATCAGTATCAGGATAACATCCTGATACGTTATCAGACAAAAAATACAGAGCGCTAATATCACGGTGGTGTTTTTCAGGAAATACTGATGACTGCAATGCAATGTTATTATTCATATACCTAACCGCATAATAATTTCTCAGCGCTGGAAAAGTTCTTCATATACTTGCAATGTTTTGTCAATAACGATTTCTGATGTGTAATGATTAACAATGATCTCACGTGCATTGATACCCATTTCTTTCCTGGCAGTATCAGAACTTATCAACATTTTAATTCTGGCGGCGAGTTCTTTGACGTTTTTACGCTCAACGATATAGCCATTATAGCCATCTTTAATCAGAGAATTACATCCACCATTATCATATACAACACAAGCCCTCCCCACAGCACCAGCCTCAAGGAGAATTCGTGGCACACCTTCGGGATATATAGAAGGAAGAACAACAATATTGGAACCGGCAATTAATTCTTTAATATCATCGCGAGTACCTAACCAGACAATATCTCCGCTGTCATGCCATTTCTCTATCTGTCCTAAAGTAATTCTATCCTCGTCATTTTCGACAATTATCCCCGCAACCTGAATAGTGCAATCTATCCCTTCTAACTTTAAAATCCTTTTCGCTTTAATGAGGTCAAGTAAGCCTTTACTATGTAACATTCGGCTGGCAAATAGTACTACCCCATGAGTTTCTTCAGGTTCCTCTTTGTAAGCAAAATAACTGGTGTTAACGCCAGCACCGTCAATGACCTTTGCTTTATCTTCTTTGATGTCCAGAAGAGACAGAATTTTCCTTTTATCTTCCCGATGCTCAAATATGATTTTACAGTCAACATTGGAGAAAAGATATCGATACAGTTTTAGCACCAGCCAGCGTAATATTTTAAAAACTAGCTGTTCACTTTCAAACACCCTGCCTAACCCCACAAAACTGTATACTAGCTTAGTTTTGTGGTATTTTGCCCATAGACAACTTATAATGCCGGGCTTGATCGTAATACAATGGAGGATGTCAGGGTTAATCGCTTTCAATATTTTAAAAGCCTTAGCAACTCCTTTAATAAATGAAAATGGATTTATACTTTTCTCATTAATTTCACTATTGATACAACGAAAACCTAAAGCAGATAGCCTATCTGAAATTGCATCATCTAAAAAATTTGCAACAACATACACATCATAGCCACTATCTATTGCTGCGATTCCTCTTTCAAGCCAATGAAGCTCAAAATACCAGGCAGAGTTTACGAAATAGCATAACTTCTTTTTCATAGCGGATTATGCACCTCTACCTTTTGGCTTCCAGAAACCGTCCTTGATTCCATTATAGACATTAATCATACATTCATTCCGCTTTTCATGCCTCAACGCGGTGAATATATACTTCAATAACCGCAAACAAATATCAAACATGGTAAAAGGCGTGTTGGTTTTGAATATCTTTCGTGACCAGATAAGGTTTCTACTTAAATAATATAGTTTCCATGGTGAAATCGGTTTATGAGCAGTATCAATATCATGGATAACACACAATTTTGGTATATATATTATAGGAGTTTGTTGAAGGATAAGATGATGACCAAAATAAACATCATCAAAATAAATAAAAAGCTCATCATATATATATGAGATTACTTCTTTAAGCTTTTTTTGACTAATCAACATTCCAACAAATGAAACACTTACCACGCGCTCTTGTTGACTATTATTGGGAAGAAAGCGTCCTGGATTACCCCTGTAAGCTATATTCTCCAACAAACCATTGGGAATTTTCTTCCAGGGAATATTCATTTTACAAAATTGACCTGATGTATCGACAACTGAGCAAACATAGACGTTGTCAACCGATATATCAAGCGTCTGAAACGCTACATTGAAATCAGGTTTAGGATAAGCATCATCATCATAAAAAAGAACCCAATCAGTATGGATATTTTCTGTTATCCAGCGTGCACCATATTTAAACCCGCCAGCACCGCCACTGTTCACTTCCCGATGTAAAATTTTTAACCGTTCATCGGATAAGCTATGAAGATAAGATTGAGTATCATCGGTTGATGCGTTGTTAACAACAACTATATATTGAAAAGGCAACGCCAGGGTTGCCTCAATAGTTGTTTTTAATTTGTCTAACCGATTATAAGTGACGATTAGAGCAGCAATATTCATCTGACTTTAACCGTAAATACAGGCATCACTGTGTTCTGCTCTAGCGACTTAAGGTAGATGCGGCCAGTTTCAAGAGCTTCGGCAATTGTTACGTCCATATCAAGATAGCGGTATGTTCCCAACCGGCCGACAAAGGTAATGTTAGTCTCTTTTTCAGCACGATCGAGATAATTTTGTAGCATCGCCATTTCCCCTACCTGACGGATGGGGTAGTATGGAATATCTTCTGGTTCACATGAGCGACTGAACTCGCGGTAGCAGATAGATTTCTCATGGCTTTCCCATGGAGCAAAGTATTTATGCTCGGTGATACGGGTATAAGGCACTTTTTGCTCGCCATAATTCATTACTGCACACCCCTGATAATCACCTTCCGTGCGGAATGCTTCGAAATCCAACGTACGGTAACCCAAACGCCCCAAATCATAGTTATAAAAGCCATCTAAAGCGCCACTGTAAAAGACATGATCATAATCGCCACGAGAGTCTTCATTAAACAATGTATTTAGCGCTACCGAAATGTTCTCGTGATCTAATATTCTATCTACGATCACCGTATAGCCATCCTTTGGCATCCCCTGATATTTATGATTAAAATAGTTATCATCATAATTAAAGCGCACAGGTAAACGCTTAAGTATTGAAGCCGGTAGCTCCGACGGCGACATTCCCCACTGTTTGATGGTGTAACCTTTAAAAAAGGCTTCATATAATTCTTTGCCAACAAAACGCAACGCCTGCTCTTCAAATGTTGCAGGTTCTTCAATTGTTTTGTCACTTTTCTCATCAATCAATTTACGCGCTTCCTCGGGAGAACAAGTGGTGTGGAAGAATTGATTAATTGTGTGCAAATTGATTGGCAGGGAAAAAACTTGTCCATTGACCGTTGTCTTAACACGGTTCACATAAGGCATCATTTCCGTGTATTGATTAATATACTCCCAGACCTCAGCATTGTCAGTGTGGAAAATATGTGGGCCATATGTATGAACCATAACACCGGTTTCATTATCCCGCTCACTATAGCAATTACCAGCGACATGTGGCCGGCTATCAATGATGGTTACCTTATGGCCTGACTCAGCCAATAAGCGACCAATAACCGCGCCCGAAAATCCTGCGCCGACAATAAGTACATTCTTCTGCATTATTTTTTCCATCAAGCCATCGAGGCTACATATTCATCAACAATTGAGCTTGCTTCACCAATAGCTTTCAACCGGTGATTTTCTACCCACACAACTTTATCGCAAATCTGCATAACATCTTTCATGCTGTGGCTAACAAACAGAATAGTTACCCCACGTTTTCGGAATTCATTAATTGTTTCAATACACTTACGCTGAAATGCAATATCTCCTACCGCGAGAACTTCATCGATGATCAATACATCGGGATCAACCTGGCTTATAACAGAAAAACCCAGTTTTGCCAGCATACCACTTGAATAGACGCGGATAGGCTCATCAATAAACTCACCTAACTCTGAGAACTCGATAATTTTCTCGAGCCGCTTGTTAACTTCTGCTCTTCGCAATCCTAACAACGTGGCATTTAATTTGATGTTTTCACGTCCAGTAAGTTCAGGATGAAAACCGCCCCCTAACTCAAGCATTGAAGCCACTCGGCCAACAACTTTCACCTCGCCCTTGCTTGGCTTTAACACGCCAGCAACGAGACCAAGGGTCGTACTTTTACCTGCCCCATTCCGGCCAATCAATGCAACAGACTCACCTTTGCTAACTGTGAATGAGACATTTTCTATCGCCAGATACTTTCGCCCTTTTAGTAAATTTAAGGCCCGACGCGGATGAAAAAACAAATCTTTAATGCCAGAGCCAATATGATGATATAGGGGATATTCTTTAGTAACATTGCAAAACTCAATAGCGACTGTCATCACAAAATCTCTGCAAATCGGTATTTCAATTTATTAAAGACCCATACCCCTACCAGCAAAACGACAATACCAGACGAGTATAGATAAGTGATATGCATGTAATCCAGATTGCCATTCATAAGCAGGTCCCGCCAGGCCATAATCATGCTTGCCAGTGGATTATAATCAATAATCCAGGTAAATTGCTGCGGGATCATGTCAGAATTATAGAGTATCGGAGTACAATAAAACATTAACATTATCCCCAAAGCAACAAAGCGCTCAAGATCCCGGAAAAACAAATTTAGTGTAGAGAAAATAAGTGCAAATCCAAATGTAAGTACAATTTGTCCGATCGCCAGCACCGGGATCCCCCAGACCCAACTGAGGGATGGCGACATTCCGTAAATATAAAGAAAAGCGGCGATTACAGGAATTGTACATAAGAAATGCAAACCCTCCATCATCACATTACTTAATGGGATAACCGAGCGCGGGAACACCGTTTTCTTAATAATCTGTGCATTGGATATAAAAGAGTACAATGAGTTTGTTGCTGAACTTGCAAACCATTGCCATGGGAACAGGCCAGTGATAAGAAAAACTGTATAATTGGGGATTTGAACCCTCATTACCATTTTAAAAATAAAATAGTAAATCATCGCAAATAACAAAGGGTTTGCAATAGACCATAAATAACCAAAAATGCTACTTTTATAACGCACTTTTAAATCTTTATTAGTAATTACAACAAGTAGATCAAATAAATATCCTAAATTAAACTTCATTATTTGCACTCATTATTTTGAAATTGACCAAGCAATCATAGTTTCACCTACCACCTCTAAGAATAATTGCATATCTCGCTAGCCATTTGCAGTTCAATATCCAGTTATACTATATACCTCACTTTAGGTATGTTACGGAGTAAACTATTTGGCTACAAAGCATTGGAGTTCTCATCATGAACTGCTATAGCCATCTAGTCGACCAACTGGAGACACGCTACCGCCATTGGCTATCGCAACCAAAACGCGCAGAACTAGCTTAGCATTTGATAAAACATCATAAACTTCATAGCGTTGCATACAAAATGCTGTAACAGAAGTTCATTGCATCCCTGTCTCAAGGAGAGCTTTTGACCCGCTTCGAAACCGGATACTCTCTATGTTTTAGAATCCACATTCCATCAGGTTTGTCTCATTTCAAGCCACAGAACGATCAGTTATGGTGAGAAGCTTCACTTATGTTGGTCCATGGGAATGATGCGTCACCGTCAGTTGCATACCGACCTATTATGGTAATAGAATCAGAAAGTTGCAATGTAAGCTTCTTAAGCAAATACCATATGAATAAAACAGCAGCATAGTATACTCCCGGCCTATGAGAATAAAAGAGGAAAAGCAGTATTTACAGGCCCAGGAGATGCTTATCACCGGTTTGTTCACCGCTATTTAAACATCCGACGACAGCTAAATCCCCCAAATCACGATGATAATAGTTTTCACTCTCATATAAAGCGTGGGTGGGTCACCTGACCAAAGTTTTCACTTTACACGTTTTCTTCCCAGCCATTTCCTGAGCAACCAGTAAACATGGTGATCCATACACCCACCCTGTGTAAAATAAGCAGCTATAAATAGTGGGGCATAACGTTCCTGGAGGATAAAATGAAATTTTTAGTTACTGGAGCCGCGGGCTTCATTGGTTTCCATGTTTGTCAACGCCTTCTTGAAGCTGGTCATACCGTTGTCGGTATCGACAATATAAATGACTACTATGATGTTAACCTTAAGCAAGCGCGTCTGGACCTTCTGGACTCACCTTTGTTCAGCTTTGTCAAGCTGGATGTTGCCGACCGGGAAGGTATGGCGAAACTTTTTTCTACTGAAAAGTTTGATCGCGTTGTTCACCTTGCCGCACAAGCGGGAGTTCGCTATTCACTAGAAAATCCCCATGCCTATGCGGATGCAAACCTGATGGGGTTTCTTAATATTCTGGAAGGTTGTCGCCATACTAAGGTTAAGCATTTGGTCTATGCCTCATCCAGTTCGGTTTATGGATTAAACCGTAAGATGCCGTTCTCAACCGATGATTCAGTGGATCACCCGGTATCACTTTACGCAGCGACTAAAAAAGCCAATGAACTGATGGCACATACTTATGCGCACCTGTATGGCATTCCAACAACCGGACTACGCTTCTTTACCGTCTATGGCCCCTGGGGACGTCCGGATATGGCATTATTTAAATTTACGAAAGCCATGCTCGAAGGTCAAAGCATCGACGTTTACAACTACGGAAAAATGAAACGAGACTTCACCTATATTGATGACATCGTTGAAGCCATCGTGCGTATTCAGGATGTCATTCCACAGCCGGACCCAAACTGGACGGTTGAAGCCGGTTCGCCAGCAGCCAGTTCCGCGCCGTATCGGGTATATAATATTGGCAATAGCTCACCCGTTGAACTAATGGACTACATCACTGCCCTTGAAGAAGCTATGGGGATGGAAGCGAAGAAAAACATGATGCCGATGCAGCCTGGCGATGTACTGGAGACAAGCGCTGAAACGCAGCCGCTGTATGACCTTGTTGGTTTCAGACCGCAAACTACGGTCAAACAAGGCGTGAAGAACTTTGTGGAGTGGTATAAAGAATACTATACCGGTTGTTAGTTTTGCTAACTTGGTCGCACCGCAATCGACAGATTGTGGTGCAACAGTACAATCTCGCAATAAGAGCGACTTTATTCTTCTACGAGCCATACCGATAGTCTTTTACATGCTTCTGTCAGGATACAAAGCATAAATATTATCTAATCAGCTCCAACAATAGCATTTAATTTTTTTTATTAAACTGCACAATAAATTTTGTGGGAATTTCCCTAAAAAAAAGATATGTTTATTTCTACATGCCCCCTTCATTAAGGGACGTCAAAGTGACTAAACTAATTTCATCACATTAAATTTGGTAGCTGTTATGGAAAATTTATTTTTCTTAGTTTTAACTGCCATAATACTCGCGATCGCTATATTGTCCTTGTTCTCATATATAAGAGACAGAAAAAAATTAAAATCAATGTTTACAAAAAAGAAATAATTTAAAATAAATTATATTTTCGTAGGACATATATGACAAAGGAGCCAGGACGTGCGAAGGTACTATAATGGCAGGCATTTCATAAAAAAACACCTGCCATCATTGAATTTTAATCACTACCAAATAGATCTCGTGTGTATACTTTATCCTTCACATCCGTCAACTCTTCAGCCATACGGTTAGAGATAATCACATCTGATTCTTTTTTAAACTCCTCTAAATCACGAATAACACGAGAGTTAAAAAACTCATCTTCCTTCATCACTGGCTCGTAAATGATTACAGGTATCCCCTTTGCCTTTATTCTTTTCATTATCCCTTGAATAGATGATGCCCGAAAATTATCTGAACCGCTTTTCATAATCAAACGATATACACCAACTACTTTTGGTTTCTTAGCCAATATGGAGTCAGCGATAAAATCTTTTCGGGTTCGATTTGCATCAACGATCGCAGAAATAATATTATTTGGCACTGATGCATAATTTGCTAACAACTGTTTCGTATCTTTCGGTAAACAATAGCCTCCATAGCCAAAAGATGGATTATTGTAATGATTACCAATACGAGGATCCAGACATACTCCTTCGATAATTTGTTTACTGTTTAATCCCTGACTTTCAGCGTAGCTGTCCAACTCATTAAAATAGGCGACACGTAGTGCTAAATAAGTATTAGCAAAGAGCTTTATAGCTTCGGCTTCGGTTGAATCAGTAAAAAGAAGCGGAATATCTTTTTTAATTGCCCCTTCTTTTAACAGCTCCGCGAAACGCTCAGCTCTTGCTGAACGCTCACCAATAACAATACGTGAAGGATACAAATTATCGTACAACGCTCGTCCCTCGCGGAGAAACTCCGGCGAAAAGATAACATTATCAATATCAAGACGTTCTTTTATATCACGAGTAAAACCAACTGGGACTGTTGATTTTATGATCATGACAGCATTCGGATTGATCTCTGTAACATCCTTGATTACCGCCTCGACAGAAGAAGTATTGAAGTAATTTGTCTTAGGATCATAATCAGTCGGCGTGGCGATTATAACGTAGTCTGCGTTACGGTAAGCGTCATACTTGTCTGTCGTAGCACGAAAATTAAGTTTTTTTTCCGTTAAATATTGTTGGATCTCATTATCTGCTATGGGTGATATTTTTTGGTTGAGCATATCTACTTTGGTCTGAATGATATCCAGCGCGACCACTTCATGATTCTGGGCAATCAGAACACCATTCGATAAACCAACATAGCCTGTACCAGAAATAGTAATTTTCATTGAGCAACACTTCTACAGTTAACGGGATGATGGCACATCGCCACAATAAATTAAATACTGCTGGCGTTTTACCCTTTGCGAATTGTGAAGTCAAGTCGCTGGCTGGTCGTAGTAAGTCCCCTTCGTATGGCGTAGTGCTAGAAACACAGTGTCATACCGGATTCAGGAGAGGTAAAGTCAAATTCTTTTACACTCTTTTCATAACACGCTCCCCCAAATCAAGAACGATGAAAGTACTCCGCAACTTGCATGATATCTTTTTCACTCAGGGTACCTGAGTCACCCAGCAACGAAATCCAGGCCTTAATATAAGTGTATTTGGCCTCGGCTAAATCTCGCTGTGCAGCGTAAAGTTGTTGCTCCGCGTTGAGGACATCAACGTTCACCCTCTGCCCTGCGAGCACACTTTGCCGTGTAGCCTCTACCTGCGTAGTTGCAGACTTTACGGCCAGTTCATAAGCCCTGAGCTTTGCCTGGCTGCTAATACATTGATTAAATTGTTTGCGAAGATCGTTCATGATTGAACCGACCTGAGCATCCAGTTCATACTTAGCCTGGCCATAACGTGCCGCGGCCTGTCTTGTTGAAGCTGCCACTCCACCACCAGAATAAATTGGCATTGATACCTGAACCCCAACGCTGTCGGTTCGATATTTCTGATTTACCGTATTGTCGCTACTGGAATCATTTTCCGAATGCGATGCATATAATTGAACTTGTGGCATAAAACCAGCCCGGTTGCGTTCAACATCATAACGTGCGGCATCCACGCCATGACGTGATGAAGCCAGTTGTGGATTGCGTTCCATGGCTAATTTTTGCCAATCATCAAAAGCTGTATAACGTAGCGGTGAGACATGGAATTTGCCCTGTCGTAACGTCTGCAATGCATCTAGCTGGTCGAGGGGAATTCCGATGATAACTTCTAGTTCCCTTTGAGCTGAATCTAAGACGTCCCTGGCCTCGATGACTTGAGCTTCAGCCAGGCTATACCTTGCTTGAGTTTCAGCAACATCCGTTACCGTACCTTCACCCGCAGCCATCAGGCGATCATTCAATGCAAGTTGTTCTTTATAGGCCGCCTTCTGGGCCTCAGCTAATGCAATTTGATCTTTTGCGTATGCAACACTGACATAAGCAGAAATTACCCGAACTGCAAGATCGAGGTATTTACTGCGATATTTTTCATCCGCCATTAAACTTTGTGCGACCCCGGTTTTATATTTTGCATAAGCCTCATAATCAAATAGAGGTTGCGTTAAGGTCACGGAACCAGCATAACTGCGGTATTGCTGTCGTTTGGTCACATCGCTTACATTACCAAAAATGTCACTCGTCTGATATTTTTGCGTCTGCCAGTTACGTGGCGCATTTTGATAATTAAGAGAAACTTTAGGCAACAGGCCTGCACGCCCAATATTTTTTGCTTCATCCCCGGCTTCCTTTTCTTTAATTGCGGCCTGAAACGTTGGATCCTTTTCCAGCGCGAGCGAATAGGCGTCCAAAATGCCTAATGCATACACTGGTGCAGATAAGACCCAAGCTATTGAACTAACGGCCAGACTAACTATCTTCCTTTTCATGAAACTCACGATTATTCCTCGGTCAATGAAGTACGCGCGCGATCCAAAATAGGTTTAAACAGATAACTCAATAACGAACGTGAACCCGTTTTAACGAACACCTCAACCGGCATCCCGGGTTTGATTTCCTCGCCCTGTAGCATTTTGGCGCCTTCCGGTGTAACCGTCACCTGCATCTGATAGTAGGCTTCTCCATTTGCTTTATCAATTAAACGGTCCGCCGAGACGAGCGTCACAGTACCGGGGATCTTTGGTGTTCTGTTTTGGTTAAAGGCGGTAAACATGAGGTCAACGGGTAGCCCGGTATAGACTTTATCGATAAGTTGTACTTTTAATTGAGCATCTACAACCAGTGCAGCTTCACTAGGTACGACATCCATAAGATGATCGCCAGCGCCGACCACGCCTCCCTGGGTAAAAATATTTAATCCAACAACAGTACCATCCACCGGAGAGATAATTTCTGTATTCCCCAGATCAAAGTTGGCCATATCAAGTTTGTTTTTGTAATCATTAACATCCATTTGCGTTTGCGCTAACTGAGTCCTCACTTCACGCTGATAATCCGCGTAACGTTGGTCTATGCGCTGCTGTGACTCTAGCAATTGTTTTTGCAACTGCCCGATTCTTCCTATAGTTTCATCAATACTGCTACTGATCTCTGCAAACTGACGTTGAGCTTCAAGATAGCGATTTCGTGGCAAATATCCTTCAGCAGAAAGCTGTTTCATACTTGTCATCTGTTCACGAATGCTGTTTAGCTGAATTTGTTTGTTCGCCCGGGAATCCTGTAAGCCCTTCAGCTGGAAACGTATACCATCAATTGACTGTCTGAAACCATCAACCTCACTACGTAATGCCTGTCTGCGAGAAATAAAAAGCTGTTGCTGCAATGCTAATATTTCCGCAGCGCGCGGTTTGTCTTTGACAGCATTGAAAACGTCAGAGAATTTAATGGAATCCAGGTTATCTCTTTCTGCCAACAAACGCCCTTCTGTTGCCAGAGTTGTATAATATTGGATCTTCAGAGAATCCACCTGCGCCTGCGCCTGAACCTGGCTCATTTGAACCAGTACTTGTCCGGCCTTGACCTTATCCCCTTCTTTAACCGCAATATTGCTGATAATACCGCTACCAGGAGATTGAATAGTTTTACGATTTCCGGAAACAGTTACTGACCCCGGAGACGCAACGCCTTTATCAAGAGGAGCAAAAGCCGCCCATAAAAGAAAACCGCAAAGACCAATACTAATCACAAACCATCCGAAACGCGTATATTTTCTCTCATCGGTAGAGTCTGACTGAAAATCATTATTAAGTGGCTGGTTAATTTGAGAAGACATATTCACCCCTTCAACAACAGATAGCGACAGCTATTGACTGGCACGACTTAATTTAGTTTATTTGTGTTTTAGGGATATCCCTATTGCCTTCATGCAATTCATTATTAACTGCATGTATTGCTTGCTGCTGCGCTGCTTGGGTTCTCTGAGCATTATTCAATGCCTGGAGAACTTGCTGGGTGGTACCAAATGCATTCACCTTACCATTGACCAATAGTAACAACTTACTGGTCATCGATAGCAAGTTGGTTCGATGCGTAATCAATATCACCGTTTTTTGGCGCTCTCTAAGTAAAGCAATCGCTTTATTGAGTGCCAATTCGCCGGCATCATCCAGATTAGAGTTAGGTTCATCAAGGACAATCAGAGACGGGTCGCCATATAGTGCCCTTGCCAGGCCAATACGCTGTTTTTGTCCTCCAGAAAGCCCGCTACCACCGTTACCAATCACGGAGTCATAGCCATGAGGGAAACGCAATATAAGTTCGTGTACCCCAGCAAGTTTCGCCGCAGCAATAACTTTCTCAGCATCGACGTCATTAAATCGAGCAATGTTTTCCGCGATGGTACCGGCAAACAATTCAATATCTTGCGGAAGGTAGCCTATGTAAGGACCAAGTTCATCTTTATTCCACTGATAGATATCAGCGCCATCCAGACGCACAATTCCTTCGCTTACAGGCCAGATTCCAACTAACAATCGTGCCAGCGTCGATTTTCCCGATGCGCTGGGCCCAATGATGCCCAGCACATCGCCAACCTGTAAGTTGAATGACACACCATGTAATACCGCTTCGCCTTGCGCGCCAGGCGGTATCGCAGAAACATTTTCCACACTCAGCGCCCCTTGAGGTTTCGGCAGAGACATACCTGTACCCCGAAGAGGATTGCGATCCAATAATTTCACTAATCGCTGATAAGATAGTTTAGCGGAACTCCAGCTTTTCCAGACGTTAATGACTTGTTCGATAGGCGCAAGCGTCCTGCCCATCAGAATAGAACCCGCGATCATCATCCCCGGAGTAATATGCCCATCAATAGCTAACCAGCCACCAAGTCCAAGAACCAGGGATTGCAAAGAAAGACGTACAAATTTAGTAATAGAACTGATTCGGGAAGCGCGTTCGCTCGCAATTCGCTGACTTTTCAGGAATCGCTGATGCAAGCTAAACCACCGACCTTTGATATTCGGTAACATGCCCAATGCTTCAATAACTTCCGCATTGCGCAGATTAGTGCTGGCAAGACTGCCGGATTGCAGCGCGAACTTACTCGCTTCAGCCAGTGGTTCTTTAGAAACCATTTCATTCACAATGGCCAAAGCTATCAGTATTAGAGAACCAATTAATGCGAACAACCCCAACCACGGATTGAACAGAAAAATAACCAGCAGATATATCGGGAACCAAGGAGCATCAAAAAAAGCAAAAAGCGCGCTGCCAGTCAAAAACTGACGCATGTTGGTAAGATCATTGAGCATCTGCCCTGCATCAGCAGATTTGTTTTTGAGATTATCCTCGTATGCCGCAGTATAAACACGCGTATTTAAGCGCATATCAAGCTGCGCACCAATGCGTATCACTACCATGCTACGAATATACTCTAACAATGCCATCATACCGAACATGGCCAGCATGATGAGAGTTAGCATCAGCAGAGTGATTTCATTACCAGAGGGCAGCACCCGGTCGTAAACCTGGAGCATATAAATCGAAGGTACCAACATTAAAATATTTATGAATGCGGTAAAAACACCAACGGTCCAGAATATTTTACTGCGTGTGCGTATAACATCCGCAATTTCATTGCGCGGTAAATAGTGCTCCACTGCTTTTTCCCTTAATTTTGTGTACCTTCAGCCACACCTCTACGACAGTAGAGCAATCAGATCCCAACAACTCAGGCTGGAGATATTTATAATATATAGATAGGAAAGCACTAAAATATCAAGCTACTAAAAAAATATTTTTCGTAAACCATGGAAAATACAATGTTAATTAAAATACGATAGAGATCACAATAGAAAGGGGAAAGTTCCCCCTTTCTATTTATAAAACATCTATCACATCACACTACTTAAGCATAGTGTAAAGTATCAACCAACTGCTGATGGGTTTGCCCGTTGAGATACACTACCGTATCGTTCGCATCCAGAGTATGGTCGTTGTTGTTATCAATGATCAAATAGTTACTGGCTTCATGGGAGTTATCAGTCCAGACCACCGACGCCACCCCAACTTTCGAGGTGAGATCACCAGTACCACCAATACCAAGGATTTGCCCTAACAGGCCGACAACGCCGCCAACCACACCACCAACCAGTGTACCCAACAACGCGTCAACAACATCCGTCGTACGTACACCATAATCAGCTACCTGGGTATGCGTAGCGTCATTATTAATAGTAAGGCCTGAAGTAGTGTCAAAAATGCTATCTTTACCGCTATTAAAATCCGAAATGGTGACACCCGAATTGATGGTACTCGCTTTCAGTTGATAGAGATTCGCCCCATTACCTCCTGAAACAACCGTGTTACCCAGGACCTTGAAGGTATCCGCAGCGCCAGTTCCCTGCACCGTTAAGTTGTGACCGCCATCCAATCCCAAAAGCGTAATAAGGGTTGTTGTCACAGCTGAGCCAGGAAGAATAGTCAGGAGTTGATAAAGAATCCCTTTACCTGTCCCCCCCACATTGGCATCCAGATTCAACCCTGCAGAATTTGCCGAGGCATTAATAGTCTCCAGGTTTCCGTAACCGGTGCCGACCGTTAGATTAAGCAAATGGTCTCCGGTAACATTGATTGTCTGTACTTGACTACTGGTTCCCGCCAGCGAAATGGAGTTAGCAAAATTGCCTGTACCACCAGAACCAATATTCAATGTTGTCAATGCGGTACCGAGTACTGAATTACTGCTGTTAAGAGCTAGCGACCCCGCATTAATATCGCTATTACTGGTTGCTGTGAAGTTAACATTGAAATGGTCAGTAGCATTTTGCAAGAACGTGATATCCACGCTGCTGGTAGATGTCGCATCCCCCGTTACTTCTAGCTGTGCAGAAGTACCACCCGCAGCATTGATGACATGGACCTGATCAGCATAACCTGAGAGGACAAAACCCTGTGAACCTATAGTTGAAGTTGCTGTTGGTTGAACTACGGTATTGATTATTCCTGTAACACTAGATTCAGAACTTGCTTTCCCAGTCAGGATACCAAAATCAAACGTATGGTTTGCTGCAGTTGAACCATTGTCCACGCTTGCTTTTCCAATATAACCAGCTAAGTCAAGCTTTTCAAAATTAGAAAATTGGTTTGTATTCGTGGTGACAGTAAAAGTTTTGTTGACCCCCCCCAAGCCACTAGACGTTACCGCAACATTTTTTGTTATGAGGTTAGCAGATATCGTGTCTACTCCAGCACCACCATCAGCTCTAATAGAAGTACTTACGGTATTAGCTCCAGTAGTTGCATTCCCAGTCCATTTCAGAGAATCATTACCATTGCCAAGATTGAATTGTCCATTTGCAACAGCAACATTAGTAGCAAGTGTTACTACATCAGCTCCTGAACTCGCGTTCAAAATTACACTACCGTTATTAACGGTAACATTAACACCAGGATTAACGCCATTATCAGATAAATTAATCGTAGACGCGCTATTACCGTTAATAACCAGATTTGCAAGATGGTCAGCAAACTTCAAATTTACTGTATCGGCTGAGTTGGCGTTTAGTTGTATATTGGTTAGTACTGCAGTCTCAGCATTGCTGATTTGATGGCTATTATCTGTATTAACTGTTCCAGTTGCGTTACCACCACCTGCAGTTGTCGTCAGTATTGCTCCGGTTTTGTATATCAGTCCCGTACCAATTTGATATTCAAATGCATGTTGAGCACTCACTGTTACAGCATCAGTTGCGGTAGAACTGCGGAGGTCATTGAGAATGGCCTTGGTGATCGCAACCTTGTCCGAGCCTAAAGCACTATAAGTAGCAAGTTGTTGTGCTGTAGGATCAACACTGTAAACCCCCTTGTATATATGCTTAATAAAAGCATCACCCGTTAACTGGGCTCCCTTGGAATTGAATTCAGCAGAACTAAGCATACCGCCCAACGCATTATCAAATGTTTTTCCTGAACTAGTAAGCGTCGAGGTCCACCCTCGTAACCCACTCATGTCAACAGAACGGCCAGCTATGGCCAAATAGGCTGAGACAACTTGCTCTTGTTGGGCTAAAGACTGACTCCATACATCCCAAGCCGCGGTCCCATAACCTTTATACATCATACCATCAAGAGTTTGATCCAGACTATGCTGCGAAGCAAGAGTTGAGCTATCAAACTCATTATAATTTAATAAGTTACTAATAGCCGTATAAATTGCCGTATTTAAATCAGTCGACTGGAGATATCCTTGCAGAACAGAATCAGCGGGAGGTGTTCCATAAAGTGTTGTATAGACGCCTTTCAGAATATCTAAACTACTTTTTCCTGCATAAAGAGCTTGTCCAGCACTGGAGGCTATCAAGTTACCAACATATTGCTGTTCGGTTAGAGTACCGTAGATGAACCCCTTAGATGCTGCATCAAATGCAGTATCACTAGTATAAGAATGATTACCCAGAACAACATATTGAATTGCTGCGACTATTTTTTGATTCAATAAGTATTGATAAGCCATTTTATAATCCTCAAGATTTCTGTGGCAATTGCTGCATGTTGCTGACACGCCGAACCGATAACAGAAAAAACATGTCTTAGCATTATAAGCAAAGTCTAAAAAATCATTTTTGTCAAAGCCACCAGAGAAATTATAATCATAATATATAACAATAAGTTACAACCCCACCCAAAGGTCGTTAAAACATTAATACGACTAAAAAACCCTCACGTTAATAATAAGCTTGTTCTTTTAAAAATTAATATGAGACACTGACTCGCAGTTTTTTAATTACCTTTTGTAAGTATCCCGCATAATTGATCTCCTCTTGTGATTGTTCTCCTCCCTGAAAACAGTGCCAGGCTAAACTGAAGTTTCCGGTCTTTCTTCCATCTTCCAAAGAAGCACATCGCCATGGAAAGGACCACTATGACGAAGAACAAATTTCGTTTGCGCTGAAACAGGCCGAAACCAGCACCCACGTCGGGGAAGTCTGCCGAAGGATGGGCATTTCTGAAGCCACTTTTTATAATTGGAAGAAGAGATTCGCCGGTCTGGGCGTAACGGAACTGCGGCGTCTGCGGCAGCTGGAGGATGAAAATCAGCGACTGAAGAAACTGGTGGCTGACCAGAGTCTGGACAAGAGATGCTGCAGGAGGTACTGAAACAAAAGTTCTGAGGCCGGCTCAGAAGCGTCACGAGGTGCGTTTTCTGCGGGAGGCTTACCATACCGGTGTCCGACAGGCGCTGACTGTAGTCGATAATTTTAGTCGGGAGTGTCTGGCGATCCATGCCGGAAAGTCGCTGAAAGGTGCGGATGTGGTCGGTGTGATGGAAGGGTTGCGGGTACTGGGCAAGCGCCTATCGGTACGTATTCAGACAAATAAAGGCAGCGAGTTTATTTCGGAAAGTCTGGATAAATGGGCGTATGAGCACGGTGTCACAATGGACTTCTCCCGCCCCGGAAAACCATCGGATAACCCGTTTATTAAATCATTTAACGGCAGGCTGCGGGATGAATGCCTGAACATGCACTGGTTCCCTCGCTGGAAGATGCGCAGGACAAACTCGACAACTGGTGTAGGGAATATAATCATGAGAGAACGCATTCATCATTAAATGACATGACTCCGGCTGAATTCATCCGAAGACGAAGATCTCTGATTTAGTGTAAGTATCCCGCATAATCATGCCATTCATAATTAGAGATCATCCGGCATAATCAATCTGCCTACGAACGAGATCGCTATGCGTAAAGCCCGCTTTACTGAGCATCAGATCATCGCTGTGATTAAGTCGGTTGAAGGCGCACGAAGCGTTAAAGATATCTACCGGGAGGCCGGTATATATGAAGCCACCAAACTACAACTGGAAGTCCAAATATGGCAGTATGGAATATTGGATATAAAAAAATCAAGGATCATGAGGATGAGAACCGCCGTCTCAAACAGATGTTTGCCGACCTGAGCCTGGAGAACCGGGCGCTGAAAGACGTTATCGAAAAAAAGCTTTAAAACCAGCCTGTAAGCGTGAGCTGGTCATTCATCTGATAATGACATTTGGACTCAGAATCCGTAAGGCCTGCCGGAGTCTGAACCTGAGCAGAACGGTTTAAAATTACCGTCCGGATATCTCGCGTGACGAACCCGTTATTGTCGCGTTGCAGGCAGTGGCCGAGCGATACTCACGATACGGTTTTCCGATACTTTTTCAGGTTCTGAGGCGGCAGGGACATCCGTGGAATCACAAAAGGATCCATCGTATTTAATGTCTGTTGAAACTGAATTTTCGCCGTAAGAGCAAACAGCGATTGCCAGTGCGTAATCCCTCGCCACTGGCCACGCTGGAAGCACTGAACCACAGCTGGTCTATCGACTTTATATATGATGCCCTGGTTTGTGGCCGCCGTTTTCGCACGTTCAATGTCGTTGATGACTTTAACCGTGAGGCGTTGTCGATTGAAATCGCTCTGAATCTGCCAGCTCTGCGCGTGGTCCGTGTACTCGACAGGATCGCGGCAAATTGCGGCTATCCTGTCATGCTACGCATGGATAATAGTCCGGGATTTATCTCACTGGCACTGCCTGAATGGGCAGAGAAACATGCAGTAAAACTGGAGGTTATCTAGCCGGGTAAGCCGACACAGAACGCTTTATTGATCACTTTAACCGAACATTCCGTACAGAAATACTCGATTTTTATCTATTCAGAACGCTGAATGAAGTGCGGGAAATCACTGAAAGATGGGTGTAAGAATATAACTGTGAACGCCAATAGGATTCACTAAACAATATGACACCGGAGGAATACCGACAGCACCATTATTTGGCTGGAATCTCAAAAAATGCATGAAACTAAAACGAGTCTATATATGCTTATAATTAAGTGTTTTTATTTTGAATGGAAAAGGGGGGGGTAATATTTGATTTTTACAGCTAATAAAAATGAAGATAATAATTCACAAATCAAATTTCCCATGCGAGTATATCGACAATTCAATAAAATAACCACAAGGTACAAATACTTTTAAACTGGCTATGTCGAAGCAAACAGTAGCTAAGTGATTAAGCAAACTATAATATATAAAGAAATTACTCAACCTGAATGTGATTTATTGATAATATTTTCAGAACATGATAAGGAATTGATGGCAGATATTGGATGTTGCTAAAGACCTGCCATCTGATACCAAATTATCAGTCGTTACCAAATAAATCCCTGGTATATACTTTGCTTTTTACGTTCATTAATTCCTCAGCCATACGATTCGAAATTATGACATCAGCTTTATTTTTGAACTCTTCTAAGTCTCGAACAACACGTGAGTTAAAGAATTCATCTTCTTTCATTACTGGTTCATAGATTATAACTGGTATCCCCTTAGCCTTAATCCGCTTCATTATTCCCTGAATCGAAGAAGCGCGGAAGTTATCTGAACCACTTTTCATTATCAAACGATAAACACCAACTACCTTCGGCTTACGAGCAAGGATTGAATCAGCAATAAAATCCTTGCGCGTACGATTTGCATCTACAATCGCAGAGATAATATTGTTTGGTACCGACTCATAATTCGCCAGAAGTTGTTTGGTATCTTTTGGCAAACAATATCCGCCGTAGCCAAACGAAGGATTATTATAATGGTCTCCAATTCTTGGATCCAAACAAACCCCTTCTATAATCTGTTTACTGTTTAACCCTTGGCACTCAGCATAGCTATCAAGTTCGTTAAAGTAAGCAACACGGAGTGCAAGGTATGTGTTGGCAAATAACTTAATTGCCTCTGCTTCTGTGGAATCAGTGAAGAGTATTGGAATATTATTTTTGAGAGCTCCTTCTTGCAATAGGCGAGAAAATCGCTCAGCTCGCTCAGAACTTTCGCCAATTACAATACGTGACGGGTACAAGTTATCATATAAAGCACGACCTTCACGCAAGAACTCAGGGGAAAATATAACATTATCTATTCCCATTCGTTCCTTAATTTCGCGAGTAAACCCAACTGGGATAGTAGATTTAATAATCATTACCGCATTTGGATTGATCTCAGTCACATCACGAATAACAGCCTCAACTGTAGATGTATTAAAATAATTCGTCTTCGGATCGTAATCGGTTGGTGTTGCAATAATAACATAGTCCGCATCACGATATGCATCGTGCTTATCGGTAGTCGCTCGAAAATTAAGTGGTTTATCTGATAGATATTCTTGAATTTCTTTATCAACAATTGGCGAAATCTTTTTATTAAGCATATCCACTTTGGATTGAATAATATCTAATGCAACAACTTCATGATTCTGAGCAATTAGTACGCCATTTGATAAACCAACATAACCTGTACCAGATATAGTAATTTTCATTCGATTGCACTTCAATTAGTTAATGAGATTACGGAATGTAAGCCGTATTATTAATCAACGCATTTAGTGTTCCCCTCCAGCATCCACGCATGCCAAGAAATCACTATAAGTAATTAAGTGATGCGAAAATTCTATTAAAACAAAGGCGTAGCGAGGAGCGGAATTTTAAAGCCCAGCAGTTGGCCTGCTGGGCTTAGAGTGAGAACTTTCCGAGATTAATCTAACCACTCGGTATGGAAGATACCCTCTTTATCAGTACGCTTATAAGTATGCGCCCCGAAGTAGTCTCGCTGTGCCTGAATCAGGTTTGCAGGCAAAACAGCAGAGCGATAGCTATCATAATAAGCAATAGCAGCGGAGAAAGTCGGGACTGGAATACCATTCTGTACAGCATAGGCCACAACATCGCGCAAGGCTTGTTGATACTCGTCAGCAATTTTTTTGAAATATGGTGCTAGCAGCAGGTTCGCAATATCCGCATTTTGTGCATAAGCATCGGTTATTTTTTGTAAGAATTGAGCACGAATGATACATCCCGCACGGAAGATCTTGGCAATTTCACCATAGTGAAGATTCCAATTATACTCATTAGATGCAGCACGCAACTGCGAAAACCCTTGGGCATATGATACAATTTTACCTAAGTAAAGAGCACGACGAACCTTCTCAATAAACTCAAGTTTGTCGCCTGCTGGTTGTGGTTGCGGACCACTAAGAACTTTCGATGCAGCTACACGCTGCTCTTTAATGGACGAGATATACCGAGCAAATACAGATTCTGTAATAAGAGACAGCGGTTCGCCAAGGTCGAGAGAACTCTGGCTCGTCCATTTTCCAGTACCTTTATTCGCAGCCTCATCCAGAATAACATCCACAAGATATTTACCATCCGCATCTTTTTTGGTAAAAATATCTTTAGTTATATCAATTAAATAGCTACTCAACTCGCCTTCATTCCATTTGGTGAAGGTTTCTGCAAGCTCATCATTAGAAAGTGCAAGACCGCCTTTCAGCAAAGCGTACGCTTCAGCTATCAGCTGCATATCACCATACTCAATGCCATTATGAACCATCTTAACATAGTGGCCTGCGCCATCTGCGCCAATATATGCAACGCACGGTTCGCCATCCTCTGCACGAGCAGCAATCTGCTCAAGAATTGGTGCAACTAACTCATAGGCTTCTTTCTGACCGCCAGGCATAATCGACGGCCCTTTTAATGCTCCTTCTTCGCCACCAGAAACACCAGTACCAATAAAATTAAACCCTTCGGCAGAAAGTTCACGGTTACGGCGGATGGTATCCTGGTAGAATGTGTTACCACCATCAATAATGATATCACCCTTATCAAGATATGGCTTCAAAGAGTCGATTGCGCTGTCAGTGCCAGAGCCTGCTTTCACCATCAATAGAATACGGCGAGGTGTTTCAAGAGATTCGACAAACTCTTTAACTGTATAATATGGAACCAATTTCTTGCCGGGATTCTCAGCGATAACCTCTTCGGTCTTTTCACGGGAGCGGTTGAATACGGAGACGGTATAACCACGGCTTTCGATGTTTAGTGCAAGATTGCGTCCCATCACTGCCATACCGACAACCCCAATCTGTTGCTTGGACATTACATACTCCTGTCTGATGTGATCACTGCGATACGTTCGCAGATAGAATTTAACGATTCTAACTCAAAGCGCGCAAGGAACATAGGTCATAAAAAGCAATGAGCACATTACATTAAATATACCTAAACTCAAAAAAACAGGTACAGAAGAGCAAAATATCTACAACCGACCATAGACATATTATCTCAATGATTTAATACTCTCTCTATCTGATGAAATTGAATTCAAGGCAGATTATTTTTTCAATACAAACCATAAGCCCAAGCATATAGAGTAGAGAATATACCACGCCTTCTAAATTGGCAGTAATCATGGTAATAATACACCCGATGTAACTAGAACAATACACCCCCATGAATACAGCATACTTAAATTGTTATTTAACGTTCGATGAGCAACCGTTTCAAATATTCCCCATATTCAGTCTTCTTCAGACACTCAGCTTGGGCAGCAACACCTTCAGCTGATAGCCATTTATTACGCCAAGCTATCTCTTCCAAGCACGCGACTTTCAGTCCTTGACGTTTTTCAATTGTATGGATAAATTGGGAGGCTTCTATCATACTATCGTGCGTTCCAGTATCTAACCACGCAAAACCTCGGCCTAACAATTCAACTTGTAGTTCCCCTCGTTTCAAATACATCTGATTTAAGGTAGTAATCTCCAATTCTCCGCGATCGGACGGCCGAACTTCTTTTGCCATGTCTACAACATTGTTATCGTAAAAATACAATCCTGTGACTGCCCAATCAGATTTAGGTTTCAAAGGTTTCTCTTCAAGAGATATCGCCTTAAAGTTTTTATCAAACTCCACCACTCCAAATCGCTCTGGATCAAGTACTTTATAGCCAAAAACTGTCGCCCCGGAAGTTTTGACAGCCAGCTCTTCTAGTTTTTTACTAAAACTCTGACCAAAAAATATGTTATCACCTAATATTAATGCACAAGTATCATTCCCAATAAACTTCTCACCAATAATAAATGCCTGGGCCAAACCATCTGGAGATGGTTGCACAGCATACGAGAAATTAACACCAAATTTTGAACCATCACCAAGTAAACGTTGAAAAGCAGGTAGGTCTTCTGGCGTAGAAATAATAAGAATATCACGTATTCCAGATAGCATCAGTACCGAAACAGGATAATAAATCATTGGTTTATCATAAATTGGTAATAGCTGTTTGGAAACACCTTGCGTAATTGGATAAAGACGCGTGCCAGAACCACCGGCTAGAACAATACCTTTCATTTTTTCACCTTATTATTTATTCAGACCAAGACGCTCACCTGCGTAAGAACCATCAAGCACACGTTGCCACCAGGTCTGATTGTTCAAATACCAATGCACCGTTTTTTCGATGCCGCTTTCAAATGTTTCTTGAGGTATCCATCCCAGCTCTCGCTGAATTTTTGAGGCATCAATAGCATAGCGTAAGTCATGACCTGGGCGGTCCGCAACAAAAGTAATTAACTCCGCGAAACTACTTATATTATTAGGCTTCTTCTCTAGAATACTGTCAAGAATAGAACAAATAGCTAGAACGACATCAATGTTCCTACGTTCATTATGCCCACCAATATTATAGGTTTCTCCACTCTTTCCTTTTGTCGCGACTGTATATAATGCTCGGGCGTGATCTTCAACATACAGCCAGTCGCGAATTTGCTCGCCATTACCATAAACAGGTAGAGGTTTACCAGCCAAAGCATTCAGGATCGTCAACGGAATTAGCTTTTCGGGAAAGTGATATGGCCCATAATTGTTGGAGCAATTAGTTATTACGACAGGCAAACCATAAGTTCTGTTCCAGGCACGCACTAAATGATCGCTACCAGCCTTAGAGGCAGAATATGGACTACTTGGCGCATACGATGTGTCCTCTGTAAAGAGGGCATCTGTACCATCAAGGTCACCATAAACTTCATCTGTAGATATATGATGAAACCGGAATATATTTTTCTTAGTAGTATCCAAGGAAGACCAGTAATTACGTGCAGCTTCTAATAAAATGAAAGTACCGACCAAGTTGGTTTGAATAAAAGCTGCCGGTCCATCAATAGAGCGGTCTACATGACTCTCAGCGGCAAGATGCATCACTATATCTGGCTGGAATTCACTGAATTGCGTTGCAACGGCTATTGCATCAGTAATATCTGTGCAAGAAAAAGAGTAGCGCTCATTATCAACGACAGAAGATAAGGATTCTAGGTTCCCTGCATAAGTCAGACTGTCTAAGACCCGCACCTCGTCCTGAGTATTATCAATGATATTACGTACAACAGCAGACCCAATAAAACCGGCGCCACCAGTAACAAGAATTTTCATATTTACTTACCTAGATTATCTATATCAAATGTAAACAAAAATAGAGCATAACATCGTAGACACTATAAAATCGAATACGTATCTATAAATCTTATAAAGATATTGTACTTCATGTTTGATGGTCAAATAAGTTGTTCATTATAACGCCTTCCTTTTCATCAAATTCACCAACAAGTCTCTCTTTTTAAAGAAAAATAGCATCAATACTACTACCCAGTAATATTTTAAATACATGCTGTAATTTCGCCCCCAGAGAGCCTCTACCATAGAACCAAAAACACACAGAAAGGTAAAAAAATATAAGTCTAAGCGCGGCATTTTTTTCCAGCTGAGTATTGAAAATTCAGTTCGAAAAACAAGAAAAAACCAAAAAGTTAAGCAAGTACTGACTGCCGCACCAGCGGCTCCAAACTTGGGAACCATTACATAGTTTAATACAAGGTTAATACCCAATGCTAACACTGATGCCAGCATAGAATAAGACGTTTTTTTACTAATACCAATTCCAACTACCGTAGTTTCCGATAGTGTATATAGCAAAGGATATCCCAAGCATGCTAACAGAATAAACTTAACATCAGCATAAGTAGTAGGTATGAAAAAATCTACAAGCCAAGAAAATAATCCTGCGATACAAAATACAGTTACAACAACCAATAATATATATTGCGATGCTTTATTAACTAGTTTAATACTTTCTTCATCGTCATTAGATATTTTATACACCATTGGTGCCCAAAGCGTGGAGAAAATATTCTGTATTATACTTGCAGCATTAGCAAAACTTATAGCTACAGAAAATATAGCCAACTGTTCGAATGTTGACAAACTGCGTAAAAAAACGCGATCCATGGCAGTTACGCCCCAAAAGGCTATCCCCCCCCATATTAATGGAAAACCGAAAAAAAACATATCCTTCAATTTTTGATAGTCAATCTTTGAAGATATTGCTGCTATCCAGTCTTTTTTTGTAATTAATAAAATCACAAGTAAAGTAGATAAAAAGCCGAAAAGGTTAGCCCATAACAATTGGGGAAAATCATGTTTCTCCCAAAAAAAATAAAAAAACAGAAAACAACCAATAACGACAAGCTTTGGAATCAGCTGACTTAATGAAAAATAACCACCACGTCCTTCCATTCTAAGAACAAGTGATAAAAACCTCAAACTAAAGCTGATAATAATAATAAAAATTGATAAAAAACCAATCTCGGCAGAATCAACCCCAAATAGCAATGAGGATAAATAGCCTGGCTTTATAAAGAATACTGCAGCTGTAAGCAGTATTAATAACAACCCTGGAATCACTGATATCTTGAGTAACTTGGCTTTATCTTCACTTTCATGATACTGGCGAACGTACGCCTGATCTAACCCCAAACAATAAATTAAAACAGAGAAAGATATAGCTACATTCAACATTCCAAAACGGCCAATATCTTCAGGAGAATATAACCAAGTCATCAACGGCAAAGTAACGAACCCTAAAAAAGCTGCCCCTACTGGCCCAATTGCGAATGATAAAACAACTTTAAGTTTCAATCCCTCCCCCTTACTTACTCATCAGAGTGTATATGAGTTTTTTTGTTTTTTCCAATAACGCTGAATTTGACCACAAATTCTCAATTATAGCCCTATTATTCAAAACCTCTAATGGCAATAAGGGAGAAAATAAAAGCTTAGGATTACGCTCAAGTTCTTGAACAGAGAAAACTGTTATCCCGTTCCTTTTAAGATAAATAAAAGTTGGATTCTCCTCGCGAATAAAGACTTTCGCCCCCATATAAAGCATGCTTATAATATTTCCAACCCCCTGCTGTCTAACATGATTCATAATAACAAAACCACATGAACTAATTTTTTCCATGTAATCATCAATCGGCATGAATTTGACCAGAACATCAGCATCTGAACCAAGCAATTCATGGGCGATCCGACTAATTTTTTCTCCATATAGTTTATCGCCATAATTAAGTGGAATGATAAATTTCCTACCCTGTAAGTTTATATGCTTTAGCGTACGAAAAATCTCCAGGTGGTTATTCGTATTAGTTGCACTGTTCCCTACTAATACATTATTTCCAATAACACCGACATCGTCGAAGCTAGATACATAGTAAGACAAATCTTTTTCAGCAGGGCTATAATTCCAGTCGACTTGTTCTGGAAAAGATTTCCACGCGCGACTATTTCTTATAGCCTGATATTCATCTTGTAATACAGGCGAGAAATACTGTATTTTTTCAATAACCCGAGACTGCCTCCATCTCGGGTAGAGAATTGTATCCTTGAGGAATTGTGTAAACTTTCTTTTTTGGGACTCCTCTTTATAAAAAGAATAGGTATCTTGAAGCAACCATTTCTCATCGCCACCAATTAAATCATAATAATCATAACCCCATCCCAACCATACAATGGGGATATTTTTATCTAATTTCTCGATTGTTCTATACCAAATTTTGGCCAATGCATGAACAACGACTATATCAAAGTGACCAATATCTGAAAAATTGACTCCTAAAAGTGACTCTTTGGCTCCGACACAGATATCAACTGGTCTTTTAATATGTACAATAGGTTTCCCTTTATTGTATACACAAAGTGAATTCTGTTCAGGGAAGGCTATTTCGAAAATATTAACCGCTCGGTCTATAAACTTCTCATCTGTACAAAGATGTAATATATTTATCTTTTCCATCATTAAATTTTTGCGTTTTTTAGCATCTCTTCAAGATGCAATAAATCTTTTTTTCGCTCTTTTAGAGGACGTGCCGGTGTCCCTCCATATATGTGAAAAGCCTGGCAATTAGTGTTAACTAAACTTAGTGCTCCTATAGCAACACCGTCCTCAATGTTTACGCCAGGTAGCACGACACTACCGCAACCGATTATGACATGTTTCCCTATGAAAACATCTGCATGCAATACACGAGTATACTCTTCACTAACTGTTGGATTAGTCATAAACTCGCCACTATAATCATCATTGCTGCTATAAATCGCAACTCTAGATGATACATTAGCAAAATCAGAAATGGTAACCTTCCCTGCACCAATAATTGAACTATTAATCGCTAAATGAATATTGTTTCCAATAAGAATGCCGCCTTCTCCTGCTGATAGAACGCAAAAGTCGTCGATCCTCACATTATTACCTATTGAAATTTTCTTGCAATTATATAAAGATGCTTTTTTAGAAATTTTAACATTATTGCCAATTTCACAAAACCCTAAACCTTCTAATTCAGCATTGGTGTAGTATGCCATTATGCCCCCCATACCAGTGAAATTACTCGTTCTTGATCTTCTTTTGTCAACGTAGGATATATTGGCAGACAAAGAACCTTACGTGCTATTTCATTGGCAACAGGAAGATTTTCCTTAGATGCTGACTTCATTCCTTTATACATTGAAAAATCGCTAATCAAAGGATAGAAATAACGGCGGGAATACACGTTATTTTCCTTCAAAAAATCATAGAGTTCCTCTCTATTCATGCGGAAATCATCCTCTACTAAAATAGGGAAGTATGCATAGTTAGCATTCACTTGTCCTGATTGAGGTACTACAGTAATTCCTTTTAATTCAGAGAAAGCCTCGCGATATCTTTCATCAATTTCTTTTCGACGTAAGATGGTATCATCAACATATTTAAGTTGTAGCAAACCAAATGCTGCATTAATTTCGCTCATCTTACCATTGATGCCGGGTGCTACAACAGTTGTCTCATCGACAATTCCGAAGTTTTTGAGGTTATTAATTCTTGTCTTTGTTTTCTGATCTGGACAAATAATTGCACCACCTTCAAAAGTATTAAAAACTTTTGTCGCATGAAAACTGATGGCACTTAAATCACCATGTCTAAGTATACTCCCCCCCTTATCAGTCACACCAAATGCATGAGCTGCATCATAAATAACCTTTAAATTATAGTTGTCGGCGATTTCCTGAATACGCTCTACATCACAAGGATTACCATAACAATGCACCGGCATGATTGCTGTCGTTTGAGGTGTAATTGCAGCTTCTATTTTCTCAGGATCAATATTTAGTGTAATCGGATCGATATCGACAAAAATAGGTTTAATTCCATGCCATAATAAAGAATGTGCAGTTGCGACAAATGAATATGGAGTAGTTATTACTTCTCCCGTAATCCTAAGCGCCTGCAGAGCGGTAAGAAGCGCGATAGTTCCATTATTAAACAAGGCAATTTCATTTACTCCCAAATGATGACAAAGCTCTTTTTCTAGCTCTTGGTGCATAGGGCCACCATTCGTCAGAACTTTATTCTCCCAAATATTCTCCAAATACGGAATAAATTCATTCAGTTCTGGAAGATAAGGTTGTGTTACATATATATTCTTGTTTTTCATATGGCTCTCGTCTTTATATTAATTTTTAAGTTAATGACCAGCAAGTACTTAGATAAAAGTAACTTGCTGAGTTTGTTTTTTACTTAATTTAACTAGAAATCACTCAAGGTAACCAAGTATTTCTTTGGTTTTGTTTTCCATAAGTACTTTATCCGCTTTCGACTCCACGTTCAGACGAACGACTGGTTCTGTATTAGATGTACGCAAGTTAAATCGCCATTCAGGGTATTGGATACTTATACCATCTATAGTATTTACTTCCACCGCTCCTGGTTCATATCGAGCTCGAATACGTGAAATAGAATCCTCAGCATTGATCAATTTACGGTTAATTTCTCCGGAAGCAGGGAAAGCTGCTTGTCGATCGGAAACTAGCGACTTCAGGGAACTTTTTTTCAAGCATAATAACTCCGCCACCAACAACCACGGGATCATACCACTGTCGCAATACGAAAAATCACGGAAGTAATGATGTGCACTCATTTCTCCCCCATAAATCGCATCCTCCTGACGCATTCTCTCCTTAATAAATGCATGCCCCGTCTTAGACATGACTGGTGTTCCACCACAGCGATTCACTATATCGACCGTATTCCATGTCAAGCGGGGATCATGGATAATTTTCGCGCCGGGTTGTTTCTGTAGAAATGCTTCTGCTAGCAGGCCAACAATATAATACCCCTCAATAAATTCCGCCTCGTTATCGAAAAGAAAGCAACGATCAAAATCACCGTCAAAAGCGATACCCATATCTGCTCGATGCTCACGAACCGCGTCAGCTGTATCTTTCCGGCATTCGGGGAGCAACGGGTTGGGAATACCATTCGGGAAATTACCATCCGCTTGATGATGTACCTTTACAAAAGTCACAGGGGAACCAGCTGATAAGAAGCGTTTTTCAATTTCATCAATAACGTGACCGGCAGCACCATTACCGGAATTAACAATCAATTTAAGAGGACGGGTAAAATTAGCTAAGTCAATGTAGCCCATCAAGTGATCAACATATTCTTTTAAGATAGAAATATGACGCAAGGTACCGCGACAATCCTTATCTACAGGCCCAAACCGATTCTCTTCTGCAAGACGCTGAATGTCACGCAGTCCCGTATCACCACTGATTGGCTTAGCATCTTCACGTACCAACTTCATCCCATTATAATTCATTGGATTGTGGCTGGCTGTCACCTCGATGCCCCCATCGACACCAAGATGAAAAGTAGCAAAATAAATCTCCTCAGTCCCGCTTACGCCAATATCAAGCACATCAGTACCCGCATCCATCAAGCCATGGGCTAAAGCTAATTTTAGAGCTTCACTGGTTAAGCGTACGTCACCACCAACTACAACCTGCTTGGGCTTGAGTAACTCGCCATAAGCGCGGCCAATACGATAGGCGATATCTTCATTGAGTTCTTCGCCCAACTCCCCACGAATATCATAGGCCTTAAAGCATGTTAACTGTTTCATTTTTCCATTTGTCCCTAAGAATTAACAACGACCATACTGATCTTTAATCCGGATAATATCATCCTCACCAAGATAAGAACCCGACTGAATTTCGAGCACTTCCAGGGGAATACGACCAGGGTTTTCCAAACAGTGCTCTGCTCCAATAGGTATAAATGTTGACTGATTTTCTGTCAGGAGAAACTGTTTCCCATTTACGGTCACTTGGCCCGTGCCGGCTAGAATAACCCAATGCTCTGCTCGATGATGATGCATCTGCATAGATAAAGCTCCGCCAGGTTTGACAGTTATACGGTTCACGTTAAAACGAGGAGTCTGTACAACTACATCACTTCTCCCCCATGGCCGATATATTTCTCGATGCCGTTTGTATTCGCTACGCTGGTTCTGCTTGAGGTATTCCACCGCCTTCTTCACGTCCTGAGAGCGATCTTTGTCCATAACTAACACAGCATCTTTAGTACTGACTATCACCAAATTGTCTACACCGATTGCTGCAACCAACCGTTCATCACTATTTATGTAACAATTTTCACTATCATGAATCCATGTATCGCCATTAAGCACATTCCCCTGTTCATCTTTAGGACTGACATCCCATAAAGCCGACCAGGAACCTACATCGTTCCATTCAGCATCTAAACCTATAACTACTGCATCGGCAGTCTTTTCCATCACTGCATAGTCAACTGATTCATCAGGACATTCGCAAAATATATCATACGGTACACTAATGAAATCATTACTTATATCAGCAGCGTTGACCGCGGATGTGCAAGCCGCAAGAATATCAGGTCGGAACTTCTCTAATTCTGATAAATATTTTTTTGCGCGGAACATAAACATACCACTATTCCAGTAGTACTCACCTGAGGCTAAATAGGCTTCAGCGCGTTCCTGATCGGGTTTCTCAACGAAGCGAGCGACCTGATAAGGCGTATGTTCGCTATCCGTAAGTGCATTACCTCGCTGAATGTAACCATAACCAGTCTCGGCCATATTCGGAACAATACCGAAGGTAACCAGGTGTCCTTCTTCTGCGTATTTCTCAGCCACATTGACAGCGTTATGGAACAAAGGTGCATTATTAATGACATGGTCTGCTGCTAATACCAGCATTAATGGATCTTCACCGTGTCTGGTCGCCTGTAGTGCAGCTAATGCAATAGCAGGAGCAGTGTTACGTCCCACGGGCTCAAGAATAATATTACTTGATAACTTATTCAGCTGACGCAATTGCTCAGCAACCAAAAAACGATGTTCATCATTGCAAATGACCATTGGTTCATGAATGTCCAGCCCAGATAAACGAGTTATAGTTTCCTGCAGCATTGATTTCTTTCCATACAAACGCAGAAACTGTTTTGGGTATAGTTCACGAGACATTGGCCAAAGACGACTACCTGTTCCACCGGCCATAATTACAGGAAGTAACATGTTAATATTCCTTAATAAGTATTGAGCTCTATGCGCAATGGCAAATTAGATTGAGTATAATTTCATATTTTCAAAATTCATCCCCACCTCTTGGAGTACGAAATCAACTATGTATTACAAATCGAAACTTGCAGGTTAGTATTTAAAAAACATCATCATATACGTTTAAGCAATAGCAAATTGCCAAAGCTAATCTTTATAGACCTTCACATTCTAAACCTTAAATTTAAGCTCGATTTATTACTTAAATGAAGTATGCCGTATTAAGTTTATAAATGCTTCTTGAAAAAATTGTACCCAGGGGAAACTTATCGTTCAATCACCGCATCAATAAACTTACTTGTTATATTTTCCACTGAATAACGACGAGCATTTATTCTCGCTTTCGTCCTGTAATCATATAATTTTGCATCATCAAGTAGAATAACCTGCTTCATTATCTTGACCCATGATTCTATAAGATGCGGTTGCGGAACATAAATTGCACTATCACCCATAGTTTCTCTCAAAACAGGGATATCTGATGCTATAACTAGTTTACCATGATACTGAGCCTCTATAGGCGTTCTTCCAAATCCTTCATGCAGCGACGGCATGATAAAAAAATCACAAGATGAAAGATAAAACTCAAGGTTCTGGTTATCAGCAAAATCAATGATTTTATATTCCAATGCGGAATTGGAAAGTATTGCCAATAATTCCTCTCGATTCTCTTCAACAATAGGCTTACCTATTTTAGTAAATCTTATATTATTATCGCGACCTAACTCAGCTAGAGCACTAACAGCTACATTAAGATTCTTACGAGCTTCTTCACTACCCACATACAAAAATGAAATGATATGCTCTTTAGTTGCAGCATTATTTCCCGACATTCCAGAATCAATTACATTTGAAAAATCGAAGGAGTTTGGAATAACTACACGAACTTTTCCCTTTGCCTTTCCTGATGATTGAAAAGTTGTTAGGTATGCTTGCCTGCTGAATTCACTTGGGAAAACAATAGTTCTGGAGAAAGTAGTGAACAGCATAACTATCTTCATATAGAAATACTTCAACTTTTCTATGAGCGAATCGGCTGAATTTTCTTCAGGTACATGATGAAATATTAGCACGGCTCTTTTTTTGAACAAATCACAAAATGGAATCAAAAAAGAGTAGGCTTCTTCATATAGAATCACATGTTTATATTTATACGAGAACAACATTAAATAAATAGGTAAGTATATAAACTGATATAAATACCTCATGACAGAGCGGGATTTAAAAGGGATATATAAAACATCATCAATATATCCTTTGCTTGATAGCCCTTTAATTAAGTTAGTACTGTAAAGACCAATGCCTGATAATTTTTTGTCGCGGGGTCCCAACACCCAAAGATTTTTTTTATTACGCATTGTGCCCCCGCAAAAACTCAAGAAAATTATCGCTTACAATATCCTCAGAATAAATTTTATCAATTACTTCATAAGCAGCTGAACTTATGTTTCTAATCAAAGGGTCATCAGAATCAATTTGGTTTATTTTCAAAATACTCTGAACATAATCTTCATCGCTTTCACAGAGAAGATAATGAATATTCTCTGTGATTGGAATACCTTCAGCCCCAATACTATTTGTCATTACAAGAGTTCTACACTGCATAGCCTCGATTATTTTAATTTTTATTCCTGTGCCAAAGGAAAAAGGCGATATAAGACATTTAGCCTGAAATAACTTCTCATGCAAATCCTCTACCCTCCCGCATAATTTGACATTGCCGATACTATTACATATAACCTTTGCCCGCTGGTCATAGTCACCATAAACGTTAATACTTATGTTCTTAACTCTATCATCTGAAAAAATTCTTACAATGTTTTTTAGACAAGACAAATTATGGTTAGATTTTAAATTCCCAACAAATATAAAATCGTCCAACTTTCTATCTAACGCTCTATGAGTCAAACCATTTGGTAGACAAGGCGGATTGTCATAAATCTTACCAGGGTATCTAATTCTACTCTTAAAATCATTAGCTTCAAGTTTAGAAGTAAAGGAAAATCGATGAAACTTTGTTGAAAGAAAATTCTCCCTTTCAAAAATCTTTCTTTCTTCATATTTTAATAAAAAATCCTTAAGCAAAATTGCGATTTTAGAAAACACGACGGGATATTTACTAGCATAAGTACCAAGGAGATTAAAGTTATCGCTATGGATATCCCTCATTCGTTTATATCTAGTACTTAGTAAGTCATCATACTCTAACAACTTCACAGGGAAATTAATGTTTTCCACTAAATGTGCCATTCTCACCATATCGACCAAGACGAGATCGAAGTTCCCAGACGCTAATTCTTTCTCTATAGCTTTGCTTTGCTTTTCAGAATAAAAAAGACATTCCTGTATGGAAAGTTGTCTTCTTGACAGCAAATTAAAGAGAAAAGTTTTTGTATCTACTTTCTTTAACGGAAATAACTCAACATTGCTTAATAATGAATCTCTTTTTATTTCACTTTCTTTGATTTTGCCATCATCATAGTATGCCAATTTCACTTTAAAACCATTATTAAGCATGATCTTTATATTTTGCTTAAGAATATACTCTCTTCCAGAGTAACCAATTGGTAGTCTCGATACCAAATAAAAAATATTATTCAAAATATCCTCTCACGTCAAACTTAATACTTGGAATATAGCAAACCTAAATCTGTTAGCGTACCGTCAGAATTTATCAAAACATCATATCTCAAATCGCAACTCTCTGATGTATTATTCTTGGGAGAAAACCAACTATATTTTTCAACATACTGTTGGCTATTAAGGAACTCCAGGGCGTTCCGGAGAAAATCAGACACCTTCCTTTGATTCTCAAGAGAGTTATCTGAACATGGAATACGAATACCAAATTCAGTAATCCATAGATTGCTTTTATACTTATTATGGATATATAAAACATCTCTTTTGAATTTACTTATATCAGGCAAGCCGTACCAATGCATAGCAATAGCATTCATTGGTTTAGAATTGAAAGACATTGAATTAAAATTTGTAAGCCAGTTATTCCATGGATTTTGCGGAGCTGGACTAATAACCTTAATATTCTGCAACTTATTCATTACATTTTTGAATAAGCTAGCCGCCTCCTCCGGGCTGATAGATTTAGTCAGCGCTCCCGACACATCAGGCTCATTAAAAAGTAATACATAAGGATATGAGGTTACCGCATTGATATTTTTCAGTGTTTTCTTATTACCAAGCATTGGCACATATAATATCCCATGAGGCATACCCCGCTCTGGATAGATCCCCCAATTATAGTACCACTGCACATTAAGTTTTTTAAAACCTGTTGTGTATCCCTTATTCAAACTATTTCCCGGTATAACGCCAAGGCCTTTTTTTTCACTATATGCAAAAGCTTTTGATGAATTAACAGCACATATAAAACTTAATAAACACCACAAAAATATAGTTTTACGTCGCATAATTATTAATCCAACTCAAGTAATAGAAAAGTTGATCACTGTACCAAGGGTAATACATCCAAATATTAAAATCCTCAGCAATCCCACCATTCAAACGCCCAGGAACAAGCAAGCTAAATAAAATAAAGAATATCAACAAAAGATGAACATATCCGATCTGTTTCTTGAATGCCCCATATATGCACAATGGGAAAAGAAAACCGGGTATAACTAGAAAGAATCTACTCGCATTTGGTAATAGCAATAGAGGAATTGTATACACACTACCCCAAAAACAAAACTTAGCCATTTTAAACAGCCAATCATTATCACCAATAACTTGACTATTACTTTTAATTAAATTCCACCTAACCAGTACGACCAAAAGTATTATATAAAAAAACTTACCATTCTTTACCGCGTCTACAATTGAATTTTTCGCAGCAGTTTCATAATAGACCAATTTACTACCAAAAAAAGATAAATGTAGTGCATCAAATAAAGATATTAATATTGAAGGTTTAAATGTCAAAATTGATACCATTATCATAAAAGTCATAGCACCAATTAAGATGTATAGCGTTCGCCCCCTAGAGAACATTAAATAGAAAACAAAAATAAAAAGTGAACTAGTGTGGAAGGTTATCGATAACAATAAAAGAAATATGGCTTTCTTCTTGCTATTATCCTCCCACAAAAAAATGGCCATCAACATTAAGGGTGTTGCTATTTCTTGCCTTAAAAACTGTGATAGAAACCCCACTTGCAAAAATGACAATGATATTGCCAGTATTAACCCCTTGTGCTTTGAAGGGATTTTAGGTAGTAAAAAGTGCAATATCCAAATGAGATACAAAGATGTTGATAATATTACGGAGAATAGCAAAACTATTCTCGGTTTTAAATCAGGAATGAACTGTAGGAGAAAGTGCATATATGCACCATAGCCAATCTCAACACCCATCCAAGTACCAAAAATACCGTACCCTTCTTTTTGTGATGCGACTATAGTCATATATATACCTGTCAAGTCATCACTTGCTGAGATTCCAATCTCTCTGGAAGTTACTGTAAATATAATCATTAAAATAGCAATGATAGAAAGTAAATTCCGAAAAAGCTTAACATCCGAAAATTTAGTCGCTAATAAAGCAATTGCCATCCAAAAAGCTATATGAGGACTTATGCAGACACCTACAGCCAGAAATAATAATAATATTGCAGGACAAATAAGATGCGTAAACCTATTAAAGTTTTCATAGCCTGATTTATATGTTATCATAATGTTAAATTTATTCTATTTATTCAGTGGATAATAACATTTTCAATTTGTTCACTTTATATGACCAACTATGTTCCTGTAGGTCAATTTGATAGTTGGTCCCATTACTTTCTTTTGCAAGATTGTATTTTTGAATAAGATCCTCATTATCATTATACTTAAACAGTGGCCCTGATTTTTTATATTTTTCTTCAACATCGACTGCACCATATACAACAACCAAGCCACATGATATGTACTCCCATAGCTTCATTGGACTTCTTCCCCTATTCAGATCATTATTTTTAAGGAGTAATAAACCGATACAATGTTTTTTCAACAATGAAGGTGTATGCTGATAATCAACTGCCCCGAAAAAAGTAACATTGCTTCGATTTTTAGATATTAACTGAACTTGTTGTTGATACTCTTGCGCTATCGGCCCATAGATATCAAACTTATCGTCAGGGTACTCATTTGCTAAATAATCGAGAGAATCAAAATCAAAGCGCTTATCTAGGGCTCCAATATAGATAGCATCCCGTCTGTTATCGGGAGTATTTTCATTATTAAATATGCTATCGTCATAGCCGTTGCTCAGAACTTCCAATATTTTTTTATCTTTTATCAACATTTCATAGTTAGTCTTTAAATAGTGCATCACTACTTCTGATGTTGCAATAACCCCATCACACTTTGTAAGAATATCTTTTTCATAATAATTAATCTTATCACCATCCATCAACTCATAAATATCTGTTGGACGATAAATCAGACTGCTATGTGGAATGACATTAACGTACGGTGAGAAGTATGGTGAATCACATATAATCACGTCATACTTTTTTTCATTATTATGCAAACTCAACTTTAAAAAAAATCTATTAATTGCGATTATGAATTTATTATTTTTAAGCGTTATCGGGAATAGAAAAAACGATTTGAAATCTAATACATTTTTTTTTAGTTGTTCAACACCATCTGTCGACTTTCCTGATAATTTATGAAGCAGTGTATATGGGAAGCCAAGATACTCAACTTCACAATCATTACTTAGTCCATTCGCATAGTGGTGGCTTCCAATTTTGAAATTGGAAATTCTGCGAGTATGGCTTAATATTAAAATTCTCATTTTAATCCTTTTAGTAGTTTAATATGCACCATCTTTTTTGAGAACAACACCAATAGTTTTAAATAATATAGCTATATCGTTCCACATCGACCAATTCTTTACATACCATGCATCAAGATAAACACGAGTATCATAGTCAACATCACTGCGTCCACTTACCTGCCAAAGTCCAGTCATTCCTGGTTTACTCAGCAAATAGTAATCTACCTCATCATTATATCTTTCCAGCTCTGCAGTAATGATTGGTCTTGGCCCCACCAGACTCATTTCACCTTTGAGTACATTAAATAATTGTGGAAGTTCATCCAGACTTGTTCTACGCAGGAAATGTCCAATCTTGGTTATGCGTGGGTCGTTTTTTAATTTAAATGTTGCATCCCATTCTAATTTTGCAACCGGGTCAGTTTCCAGCAAATTCTCTAATACCTCCTTCGAGTTTACAACCATAGAGCGAAACTTGAGACATTTAAATGGTTTTCCATCTTTACCAACTCGTACATGTCCGTAAATAGCTGCACCGCCATCCTGTCGAACCTTTTTACTGATATAAATAAGTAAAGGAGAAAGTAAAATAATAATACCTAAGGAACCGACAATATCAAATGATCGTTTAACAATACGAGAAGACCATTTGGCCAAATTTTGCTGTACTCGAAAGATCATAACTTCATGGCTAAATATAAATGACATATCCGTGCTGTCTAATGGCATCCCACGTAAAGTTGGAATTACAGAGACATATCGAAAACCACGAATCATAAATTGACGCAACCAGTTATTACGCATTTCACCTTCATGAGCTTCGACAGCGACGATGAATTGAGTTCGTTTATCAATAGTTGCAAGCCACATATCGTCAGGTTTAATTACTGGGATACCATCAATAGCATTGATAGCTTCTTCTCTACTAGAAATAAACCCAACAATCTTTAGCCCTAAATTATTTTCGCTCTTGATTGCTTTATATGCATCCTGTGCATTTTTTTCATCACCAATAATCCATGTATCCCGCATCCACAATCCGCATGCGTTAAGTACATATTTAACTGACATTCGAGCCAAAGGGCAAAGAGCTGCGGCAAAAATCCAAGTAACTAGCCATACATAACGTGAAAAATACCATTTTGCAAATGCAATTACCGCTATTTCAATGACGGCAAAAATTATTAATGTTCGTAAAATTTCTTTTAATTCAAACCAAAAAGTTTTACGATAAAAATAGTGACGAAGTCGTACTCCATACCAAAGCACACAGCATACACCTAACAACCAATGTAGGCCGATCCATCCTTCAATCTGGTCTTCGGGAACCCTCAAGTTATAATGTTCAAGGGTGATTGATAATACCCCTAATGCTAAATATAGTGATAACGTAAAGCTGGCAAAATCAGCCAGCGCCAATGCGACGCTACAACCTAAATTTCTTGAAAAATAAGACATAATTCCCTCATCTACGGCTCGGGTCAATAAAAAGGCAGGTTACTTTGAGAGATATTAAAGGACTCTGTATATTACAGAGTCCAATAAAAGTTAGTCATTTTTCTTATCGGAATAGGAATAGCCGTAGTGACTATATCCATACCCATAATAACTACTAGCTTTTTTCATGACCCCATTGAGAATACAACCTTTTATTTGAACACCGCTCTGTTCAAAACGCCGCATACTAACTTCAATTTCTTTAGTGGTATTCGCCTCAAACCTAGCAACAAGTAAACAAGTCCCCACATATCTCCCAATTATCGCAGCATCTGTAACCGCAAGAATTGGAGGTGTATCGATGATGACTAGATCATATTGTTGCTCCGCCCATTTCAATAACCCTTCAAAACGAGGATGCATCAATAACTCTGCTGGGTTTGGCGGGATTTGACCACGGCCAATATAATCAAATTCTCCAGCAGCAACTTTTTCAATGACAGCTTCGACTGGTGCTTGTCCAGACAGGATATCTGAAAGCCCTTTATCTAATTTACGGCCAAAAATCTTATGAACGTATCCTTTCCGCAAGTCTGCATCTATGAATAGTACTCTCTTACCAGTTAAAGCAATTGTCGCAGCCAAGTTACTACTAATAAAGGTTTTTCCGGCATTTGGACTAGCACCTGAAATCATTAGAATGTTATTTTTTGCTTCCATCATGGCGAAGTGTAAGCTGGTTCGTAAGCTACGAATTGCCTCTACGGCCAAGTCTGCAGGGTTTTCTACTGCAAGCAATGTGTCAGACTGATTTTTACGTAACTGAGCGGATTTACGATTATTCTTCGAATGCCATTCGGAAATAGGAACACTCGCATAAACGTTAATGCCGATTTCTTCCAATTGTTCAGGCGACTCAATCCCACGGCGTAGAAAAACACGCAGCAATACCAAGCCCACCGCGATAAATAATCCCAATACCAGCCCAACTGCAATTATCATCAATTTTTGTGGCTTAACCGGTTTTGGTTCAGTTACTGCATTATCAATAATTCGAACGTTGCCGATTGCACTTGATTTAGCAATACTTAATTCCTGCTGTCGATTAAGTAATTGCATGTATACTGCGCGACCAGACTCAACATCACGACTTAAGCGGAGTACTTCTTGCTGAGTCGATGGCATACCACTTACTCTCTTATTTAACTTGCCCTTTTCCTGCTGCAAGATATTCCTTTTCTCCATCAAGGCTTTATAAGTGGGGTGCTCTTTCGTATATAACTGAGAGATTTCGGCTTCACGGAAAGTTAGCTCGTTAAGTTGATTATCAACATTTACTATCTGATCCAGCACAGATTTTGCTTCCATATTCAAATCTACTGAATCTTTTTGTCTACGGTAAGCATTCAATTTGTCTTCAGCAATATCCAAATCGTTGCGCACTACTGGCAACTGCTGATTCAGAAAATCAAGACTCTTCGCATCTTGTGCCGCTTGTCGAGCAATGTTTTGTGCTAAGTAATTCTGACTTATGCTATCAAGAATTTGAGAAATTAAATCAGGATTATCTCCAGTTAACGTTAGCGTCAACATCCCTGTGTCTTTACCTTGATCAGAGACATTGAATATTCTCTGAAGATCAGCAATAGCCTTTAGCTTTGTAAATTGTCGAATGATAAACTGATCTCCTGGTTCTGCATCAATTGCATTAACCTGAAGGGATATACCATGTTCATTTAGCAGTGTTCCTACAGTACCATTAGCGGTGAAGTCTTTTCCATCTACCTGATAGTGTTGTTTATCTTTCACCGTGATCATGATATTTGGCACTTCGTCATCATCAGTATTACTTGGTAAGTAAAGACGGCTAACAGTGACCGTCTTTGGTTTCTCACCCATTATTCTTGCAATACCACGGCCAACCAGTGGAAAATACTTTTGTGTCACTTGGGCTTGTAGGTTCAGATCGTCAACGGTCTTGCCAAGAATCATTCGTGATTGTAAAAGAGCAATTTCTGGCGCCGATTGCGGTTGGCTATCTGGCAACATTTGACTAATATTGCTCAAAATTGCATTACCCTGCTTCTGTTCTACCTGGATTAATGCGTCCGACTGGTAGATTGGAGTAGCTAGCAATGCATAGAGAATCGCCAATAGTGTGAATACGGCGGTTACAGAAATGATTAATTTACGATGATCGATTAATTCACCTAGAAGGCGCCCCAAGTCAATTTCATCGGAGTCCGGCGTTGCCGGTTTATTAGTTGTGGCTGAAGTCATGCAATATTTCCCTGAAAATTATCCACCTAGCTTGGCAGCCCAAGACTGGCTTGCTAGCTCAATTAGCTGGTACACCGAATTAAACGCTTCGTCACTTTTGCGGTAAGGGTCAGGAATCTCTTTACCATTAAGCCAATGACCAAAAAGCATCGTTTTACCCCGCACTTCTGGAGCAATTCGGCTCACCTGTTCCAAATGACTAACCTCCATTACCAACAACAGATCATACTGTCGTCCAAGTGCAGAGGTAAATTGAGTTCCTTTGTGACCAGCCAGAGAAACACCGTGTTTCTCTGCAACCCGGATAGCAGAAGCATCTGCTTCATGGTTGACTAAAGCCCCAACCCCAGCAGAATCAATTCTTTTTTCTGGCAATGCCCTTCGTAGCAGGCGTTCACCGATTGGTGAGCGGCAAATATTGCCAGTACAAATAACCAGTATTGAATCAAACATTAGTTATGGCCACGTTTTGATATAGCGAGTAGTTTCGGTTAGATCATGTACCCCTGTGATTGTGGGCACAAGTTGGGAAATAACTCTATTCCAGCGAACCAATGGCGCAGTAGTAACATAGACGATATCATATGGCTGTAACTGGAATTCAGTACCCAATACCATGGCTGACGCATCCTTGGCATTAAGTTGGTAAATATTAGCTATCTTCCCCTGCTTATCCCCTTTCACTTGGCGAATCACGAAGACCCCTGACGCATCACTCATTGATTGAGAAATACCTTCAGCATTACCCAATGCTTCCGCTAACGTCATACCGCTACGATCCATTTTCAGAGTACTTTGTTTGCCAACTTCGCCCATCACAAAGACTTTTAGATCATCGTTACGTGGAACAAATAAAATATCCCCGGGATAGAGCAATTGGTTTTGAGACAGATCACCTTTCTGCATCAGTGCGTACAATGAAATTTTTGTGTCTTTGCCATTGTGCGTGAGCACAACATTACGCCAGTCCGCATCAGGCGCCAAGCCACCAGCCGCATTAATTGCGTCCATAACCGTCAAAGGGATGTTAGTTATTGGTTGCTGACCGGACTTCGCAACTTCACCGGTCACATATACTTTTTGCGAACGGAATGCTGCAACACTGACATCAACTTGCGGGCTTTCAATATAGGTTGCCAGACGTCCCATGATAATTTGACGTACTTCACTTAAAGTTTTACCAGCAACCTGAACTTTACCTATGTAAGGATAGAAAATACTACCATCAGAGTTAACCCAGTTCCCCGTATCGCTCGCACTGCGATACTGCCCCGCAGGTGTCGTTAATTCTGGATGATCCCATACTGTAACCATTAGTACATCGCCTACACCTATATGGTATTCATAACTTTTCAGCAAACTATCTAGTTGTGGGTTCGAACGCGCTATAACCTGTGCTGGGCGAAGTTTATCGATAAGACCTGGAGTCATAGGATAAACATTGACCAGTTTATCAATATCATAATCACTATCAGGTAATTCCACCACATTCTTGCGCAGATCATTTAACCCCTGGCCTGGAATGATTGTGCAGCCGGATAACAAACCAACGACTAAGGCCACAGCCGAAAATTTAACAATTTTATTCTTCATAATGTCATATCATCAATAAACCAAAATTTGCCCAATTGCCGAATGCAGCTCAAATCACTCTGTACAGTACTTACACATGCGTTCGTCACCATACGTCTTTTAGCAGCATTCAGTTATAAATTAAATGGAATTTCTATCCCTGCGCTGGCACCGACATCGTCGCTATCGCTACTATCGGCATTGGTGTACCAAAGATTAGTGTTCAAGCGAACAGATTTATAAACATCACCACTCCAGCCCAACTGTATTCCTTTTAATGTATCTGAGTTCGGAAAAGCTTTATTAATACTCTGGTTTTCCGGGTTAACTTTCGCGTAAACCAGGCGGGTACTCCAGCGCTGATTATCTTCAGTAACCAATTCAACCTTACCCGCAAACAGCTGCCCATCACCTCCCATGGCATCGCCTAACGGATAGCCTTGCTGGTAATAGCCATCTTTATATATATGATGCTGGTAACTGTAGTTTGTACGACTCATATTAGTACGTGTGTCATGTACTTCCACATACCAGTTAACCGCATCTTTACCCCAACCATGATGACCTTCGATACCGCCAAGATACATATTCGCGGAAGGTAAGAATCCTGATTCATCTTCGCCAATCATTTGGCCGTAGAAACTGATCGGCCATCCCAGAGTGGGCTCAAGTTTGAATTTGAAATCAAAACCTGCAAGCTGGTTGCCTGGTTCATTTGGATCATTTGATGAAGTATTGTCTTTACCCGTAAACCCATCCCAGAAACTGCTAAACGATTCTGGCCGCCCTTCCCCACCCCACTGCATAATACGTGAAGCGCCAAGCTCAAGTGACTGAAAAGGGGTGAAAGTAAGACGACCACCGAGGATCTTAGCATGAGGCACAGCCGTATACTGGTTCATCTGGCTGGCGGAAATTTGATACTGCCACGGACCAATCCAGCGTAGCCACCATGTCTCCGGAGCAGCTTGCTCTGCGCGCTGCATTAAAAAACCGGTCATCGGTCTGGCTGCATCTCCGCGGATCAGGCTGCCTTCATAACCAGGCCCCCACCATTGCGGCACCTGACCAAATGATAACCACTGGTTCCAGAATTTGATGGCACCATATGCGCCATTGGCATTAAAACGTGAACCGTTGCTAATACGTTCGCCGCCTTCAACATTGCCCTGCAGATGCACATCCCACCACTCACCGCTGTTATTAAAAGCAAGAGATAGCGAGTTATCTGCCGGCTGGCTTTGGCCAAAGCCCTGTGGCGTGCCTGGTTGGTCAGTCGACGTATAGCCGCTAACGCGAAAATCCGCCTTCAGATTAGAAAGCCGCTGATTGATGCGCGCCAGTACGACTTGTTCAGAGGAATATGAAGGTTTTGCTTTTTTCAACGCTCGAGTGATTTCTTCCTGACTGAGCGGCCAGGTGGAAAGACTGAGATGAATGACCCCACGATCGGAAAGCCATGCCAGATCGTTACGGAGTTCATTATCATTTTGCACCAATCCAGCTGCATATACCTGTGAGCTAACTGATGCAACCAGACCCAAAGCAAGTGCGATACGAGCAATTTTCATCATTGTTCAAGTTCCATTTACGAGTCCCTTCCCACCAGGTGGGTACGGCAATGGGGATTTTTAAGAATCAGGAGCTTATGAGTTCGACAAGCCTATTTTTTACAACAGCGATCCATTGCCTCGATAGACAACATCCTCAAAGTACGAGCGGTTTGCTGTAAACGGATGTGAACTTAACGCATTCATAATGTAAGCGATATTGGTTGCCAAGGCTACTTTCACGGCCTCAATAATGTGCACATGATCAGAACTTGATGACGTAGCTCGGCGCAGGGCTGATTGACTCAGGCCTTTTCAATACGAGAAGGACCGGGGAACTGGATACGCTACCGCCCTTGGCTTAACAGCTACCAAAGCACTGTACCTCTTATCCAGCAATTTTCTTTACGTCCTGCTGTTGCTTAATTAACCACAACTATTATTTTTACCGTCCCGAGTTTACGAGATTCTTCCTGCAAATGGCAGTATAAATTTAACCACACAGACCTGTTAAGATGTTATTTTTCATTTTCCCCGGCAGGATTTCATCCGTTAATAAGATTATTTGATGGATTCTTTACCCATCCGGCATGATATTACCATTGCAACAGTATGGATACGTAACTGCATGATTATAAATGAAATAAAATAATCCGTATGTTTAATGCAAAAAAACAACTATAGAGCAGTCAACTACAAAATATGATAGCCATCATTACCCACTTCGTTTATGGGTTCCAGAAAGATAACTCTGATTTCCGAAATTCCGTTTTGATTTAAGAATCATCCTAATCGCAATATCATGATAGTTCGTGCTTTCAAGTATTCTGTTAACATTATTATGTTTCATCTTTATGAAAGCCACGATTCTATTATCCCTTAATTGTCCGCAGTCTGGCATTTTATCATACCAATCACTCCAGGCTGATAATGTACAGCTTTATCGAATTGCATGATTAATATATATGCTTATGCAGATCGGCTCTGGTGAACGGTTTGTCAAATGGGCCGATCATGGTTGCAACTTTCCCCAGCAGCGATTGTGTTGGCGCTTTAGCCCCGGTGTTTAACAGCACCAGGGGGATGATTACCATGCTCAGCGCTCCTGCCCATGAGATCTGCGCAGCACGCGATGAATGCACACGCCATTGCAACAGCAGAAAAATCAAACTCCCGCAGGCTCCGAGGATAAATCCACTCACCACTTCCGATACCGAATGTGCATGAATCATCAAACGGGAATAGCCAACTATGACAGCAAGGGCATAACCTACAAATACAGCGCTACAGCGGACGGAAAAAGGCGCCCGTGAGGTTAACAGCCATAAAAGGATTGGCCAAAAAGCGGTAGAAAGTGCGGTATGTCCGCTGAAACCGGTAAAATCGATTTCCCGTATGCCAATACCCCAGCCCATAAAAGCCAGCTTTGAAATACACACGACAGTACCCGTAATGCCAAAAAGCAACGCCCATTGCCAGGCCAGCGTCCGGGATGTTTTACGCAGCGCCAGCACCGCAAACAGCACCACTGCGCTAGGCAGCAGCACGGTACTATCGCCAAAAAAAGAGACTAATTGCCAGTTCATTTACGCTTCATCCTCTGACGATACATCCCTTTTCCCTGTATCTTTTCCATGATCTCCCTATGGGCATATTCATCCATTAACATTACGTTTTTAAGCATGTATCACCGTTGTTTAATGGGTAAACATGATCTCAGTCAAGTTTTATTTCGCATCGCTAGCTTTTGTTGCGTACATTTCGTTAAGAAAGCTCACACTAAGCAACTATCAGCTAAGCATTATTTCAACTCATCTGACCAAATGCCTGGCTCACGCCCTGCCAATCATCGATAAGCCATCAAATCCACATACTTAATAAGATTCAACTGAGATGAAAATCTCATTGCATTTACTGCATCGAATGCTAATAACCTCGGTCTCATTTCAGTTGGATCGTGTTACGCTGGCGCGACACCAAACATCTTATGTTATATGCACGCCAGCTCTCGCTCGTATTATGCGCTCAGTTTCACGCCAGCAACTTCTTGATGCTCTCGCGGAATTTAGTCCCTTCTTTATGGTTACGTAAGCCGTAACTCACAAAAGCCTGCATGTAACCCATTTTTTTGCCGCAGTCGTAGCTCTCACCGGTCATCAACATGGCATCGACAGACTGTTTCTTTGCCAGTGCCGCAATAGCGTCCGTTAATTGAATACGACCCCAGGCGCCAGGTTCAGTACGCTCAAGCTCTTCCCAGATATCAGCAGACAGCACATAACGTCCTACGGCCATCAGGTCAGAGTCGAGCGTTTGTGGTTCGTCTGGTTTTTCAATAAATTCAACAATACGGCCAATCTCTCCTTCCACTTTCAAGCCATCTTTGGTTTGAATGACGGAATATTCTGAGAGATCGCCAGGCATTCGTTTGGCCAGAACCTGACTGCGACCGGTTTCATTGAAACGCGCAACCATTGCCGCCAGGTTATAACGCAGCGGATCGGCGCTTGCGCCATCAAGAATGATATCCGGTAACACCACAACAAACGGATTATTGCCAACCGCCGGGCGCGCACAGAGGATAGAATGCCCCAGGCCCAGTTGCTGGCCCTGACGAACGTTCATTATCGTTACGCCTGGTGGACAAATCGCCTGAACTTCGGCTAATAGTTGGCGCTTAACACGCTGCTCGAGTAGCGCTTCCAGCTCATAGGAGGTATCAAAATGGTTTTCTACAGCATTCTTAGATGAATGGGTGACCAGCACAATTTCTTTGATTCCGGCGGCGACAATCTCATCGACGATATACTGAACCATCGGCTTATCAACGATCGGCAGCATCTCTTTCGGTATCGCTTTGGTTGCAGGCAACATATGCATCCCTAACCCTGCTACCGGAATAATTGCTTTCAAACTCACCATTATTTCATCCACCTATATGGTTATAAACTTTCGAATTTTTGTCAGAACGTTGATGTCACTGGCATTTGTTTGTGATGGTACAGCATCGTGTCGCGCACGACTTTAACCAAAATCCTAAATTACTCTCTTAGTCCAAGAATACACGCAAAAAATGCTAGCTGACAGGTCGCTTTAAGAAAATTCTCACGTGTTTATCCTGATCAATCGGCCTTCGAATAAACAGAGCAAGAAAAACGCTTAATCCATTGTTATTAAACAATAATAATTGACCAATGTTCCTGTCGATAAGCTACTTACTTTGCAGATTTAACACCTTCTTTCTTAAAAATCACCGTGGTAAGCCACTACAAAAAAAGTCAAATCCCATGCGAACGAGCAATTTGGCGATAGCAATCAGCAAAATCGTCTAAACTTTGGACAAAAGCTTCGCTAACTAACCTTCTTACCCGTGGATTAACCCCTTGACCATCGCTGATACTGCTGATTTTATGCAACATTGAGCCATGTTAAGGGTCTTATTAAACGCAGGTCCTGACAAGCTACGGAATTCAGTAGGAATATTCCCCTTAATAACATTTTGGTGAAAAATACGGCAATATTTTGACTTTACCCGCTGTTAATAACCCCTTCTTATCCCTGCTATTACCGCACAGTAATTGCAGGGATTTCTAATTAATTCCAAATCAGCCCAGATCGATCTTAAACACCCGATATTTAACGGTGGTTAATTACGTTACCGCTTTCGTTTGATATGCCAGATGGTGCGCGTTGCCGCGATAAATCGTTGCATTTTACCTGGCGCTTATCCATGATCGATAGATCATACGATTATGTTGTAAAGGTTCTAAGTGATTATGGAATGGATTGCCGATCCCTCGATCTGGGCTGGTCTCATTACACTGGTGGTTATCGAACTGGTTCTGGGGATAGATAACCTGGTATTTATTGCGATCCTTGCTGAAAAGCTTCCCCCGGCACAGCGCGATCGCGCTCGCGTTACCGGCCTGCTATTGGCAATGGTGATGCGTCTGGTACTGCTGGCGTCAATTTCCTGGTTAGTCACCCTCACGACACCGCTCTTCAACTGGCATGACTTAAGCTTCAGCGCCCGCGATTTGATCATGTTATTCGGTGGATTGTTCCTGTTATTTAAAGCAACCGTTGAGCTTAATGAGCGGCTGGAAGGAAAAGACAGTAATAACCCCACGCAGCGTAAAGGCGCGAAGTTCTGGGGCGTGGTGGCGCAAATAGTCGTACTTGATGCTATTTTCTCGCTGGATTCGGTCATTACCGCCGTGGGTATGGTTGATCACCTGGCGGTGATGATGGCAGCGGTCATCATTGCCATTACGCTGATGCTGATGGCCAGCAAAGCTCTCACACGCTTTGTCAACAGCCACCCTACGATCGTCATTCTGTGCCTGAGTTTCCTGCTGATGATCGGTTTTAGCCTGATTGCCGAAGGATTTGGCTTCCCAATCCCGAAAGGCTATCTGTATGCCGCCATCGGTTTCTCGGTGATGATCGAATCGTTCAACCAGTTAGCCATCTTCAATCGCCGCCGTTTCCTCTCGGCCAATCTGACCATGCGACAGCGGACGACTGAAGCCGTGATGAATCTGCTAAGCGGGCGCAAAGAGAATGCTGAGCTTGATACCGAGACGGCAACCATGGTCGCCGACCAGGGCGAAAGTCCGTTGTTTAATCCGCAGGAACGCTTAATGATTGAGCGCGTACTGAATCTGAATCAACGTACCGTCAGCAGCATTATGACTTCACGTCATGATATTGAGCACATCGACTTAAGCGCGCCTGAAGAGGAAGTTCGCGCGCTGCTGGAGAAAAACCAGCATACCCGTATTGTCGTCACCGGCGGCAACGATAACGAAGATCTGTTGGGGGTTGTTCATGTTATCGACCTACTACAGCAGTCGTTACGCAATGAGCCGCTGGATTTACACGTTCTGCTACGCCAACCGCTTATTTTTCCGGAAACCTTGCCGTTGCTCCCGGCGCTGGAGCAGTTTCGCCAGGCGCGGACGCACTTTGCTTTTGTGGTTGACGAATTTGGCTCCGTTGAAGGCCTGGTAACCATCAGCGATGTTATGGAAACCATTGCGGGTAATCTGCCTAATGAAGTCGAGGAGATCGATGCTCGTCATGACATTCACAAAAACGCCGATGGCAGCTGGACCGCTAACGGCCATATGCCGCTGGAAGATCTGGTTCAGTACGTTCCGCTGCCGTTGGATGATAAACGTGAATATCACACAATAGCCGGATTATTGATGGAATATTTGCAGCACATTCCTGCCGCTGGCGAAGAAGTGAAAATCGGCGGTTATACGCTGCGTACTCTGGAAGTGGAAAGCCACAGGGTGCAGAAAGTACAGATTATCCCGCCGGTTGAAGTAGAAGATGAATTAGATTATGAAGTGTGAATGAAGTTGAGGGTTAAGCCGCCGCGAGTTGCTCGCGGCGGTTTAATGATTACAGCTTATCAAGCAGTTTCTTCACATCTTTGCCGTTCTGGCTATTACTGTTGCGTTCCGCCCACTCATTCAAACGCTGTCTGGCTTCGTCCTGCAACTGCTTACGCAGGATCTGATCTACCTGTAGGCTATAGCTTAGCGACTGCCACTTGCCATAGATACGTAGCGGGATTGCCGTCTGCTTGAGACGATCAATAAGCTTGCTTTCGCCTTTCCAACCACCTAACACCCGCACGTTGAAATGCATGTCGCAATCCTCTGCTTGCAGATTCAGATTACCTTGCCCGGTCAACGCCATCATTGCCGACTGTCCCTGCAAGCCGTTAAGCGTGATTTGGCCATTATTCAGGGTCAAATCACTGCTTAATGCGTCAAGCTGGGTCGCGTTATCAAAGTTTTCCTGCGCCTGTACATTAGTGCTCCTCGCCACGGCCTGCTGTACTAGCTGCTGGAAGTTGAGCCCTTCGGTACGCGTATCCTTCATCTGCAGCTGTGCCTGTCCCTGCCAGTTGCGACGGAAGTCTTCTGCATCAATGCGCGGCCCCGAGAAATCACCTTTCAGGGATAATTTCCCCGTCAGGTTAATCGGGTAGTTAAACGCCTGCAAAATGGTACCGATTTCCACATTATCCAGTTGTGGCTGGAAAGCGGCATGCGAAGTGTTGCCTCTGACATCCAGCATCCCTGGTAACGAGAGACGTCCCTCTCCCAGACTACCCTCCAGCTGTTTCACCGTCAGCAGCCCCTGCTGGTTAGTGATATTACTCTTCACCTGGCTGAATCGCATGCCACGCCACTGCACCTGGTCCGCCGACAGCGCCAGTTGGCCGTTAAAGCCAAGCAAACTATGATAATCCTGCTGAATATCGCTATCAGCAATCACAGGGCGTAGCTGTCTCGGCTGGCTTTGTCCACGCTGATCGACATTCCCTTCATTGGCCGTCGCGCTTTGCGCAAGCAAACTATCCAGATTCAGGGTGGTCGCCTGCAGGTCTAGCGCCCAGTCAGGTTTCTCCCCCAGTACAACACTACCGCTGCCGGTAATTGCGCTGCCATTAGCAGTGAGATTGAGATTGTTGAAATCGAGTTTTTTCGCTTCTTCAATCCAGCTGGCTTGCAGACTTCCCTGCCCGCTCAGGCCGTCCGGCGGCAACTCCGCCCCACGGACCTGCCAGTTGAGCTGCGAAAAATCCGCTTTCAAAGAGTGAGGGTAATCGCCGCCCTGAACCTGGGCGGTAAAGGACAACGTTAAGTCACGTTGATCGCGATTGACCCTGCCGGAGAAATCTACCGTCGCCAGATGGTTGTCATCCTGCTCCATCTGTAAGCGTATATCGCGCACGGTAACCTGTTCGCCATTTTCATGCTGGAAGAACAGGACGCTATCGGCCACCTGCAGTTTACGGACATCGTAGGACCATCCGCGATCTTGCGGCGCCTGCGGCAACGTATTGTCATGTGGCACCACCGGCGCATTCTGGTTACGCACCGCTTCCGTTTTCGCGGTAAGCTGAATGACCGCGCCTTTCAACATCACCTGCTTCACCTGCAGTTGGTGAGAAAGTAGCGGCATCAGCGCAACATCCAGCCGCATGTTATCGGCACGCACCACCGGTTCGGAAGCGCCTGGTGCCGTCAGCGCCATACGACCGGAGAGAATACTCAGCTGCGGCCAAACATGCCAACGCAGCGGCCCGTCAAGCTTCAGTTGATAGCCGCTACGCTCCGCCACTTCCTGCACCATATAGTTGCGGAAGTCATTAGGGTTGACCAGCAGCACCAGCGCAGCGAGCCCCGCAACAATGACGGTCAACAAGATCATCAGCGTGGTCAGAATTCGTCTCATGGCATCCTCGATAAGCCGCTAACTTTATCAATCCTTGTCGATTCGACTCGCTACCGCGCCCTGCTGGTCGCGATATTTGGCATCTTCACGGCGGTTATATGGCCGCGCCGCCGGGCCCGAAAGCGGCTCAAAGCTCAGCGCGCCAATGGGCATTCCCGGGCGCAACGCCAATGGCAGCTTGCCGGAATTATAGAATTCCAGCACGATGCAGCCAGACCAGCCCGGATCAATACGGTGCGCAGTGACGTGTACCATCAGCCCAAGGCGCGCCAGTGACGAACGGCCATCAAGCCAGCCGACGAGGTCAGCCGGAAGCGTTACTGACTCATAAGTCACAGCCAGCGCTAATTCTCCAGGATGAAGATAGAAAGCCTCGCCTTCCGGCAGTACGATCTCTTCGCTCATTACCCGGTCCAGCGCCGCGCTCACTTCCGCCTTCGGGCCGCTCAGGTCAATAAACGGCGCCGTATGACCGCGGAAGGTACGGAATTTATTGCCTAAGCGAACGTCAACGGTGGCGCCGTTAATTCGATCCACCGGCGGGCGCGGGCTGATTGCCAGGCGCCCTTCATCCAACCAGGCTTCTATATCTCGGTCACACAGACGCATGAGCTTTCTCCTTTAAGGCATCTAGCCCTTACGCTTTCCGGGAATAAGGGCAATTGGGATTCTCTTTGCACGTTACACAATTAGTACGTGTTATTCAAAGAACTGACTGATTTTGGCCTTCAGAATATCGATGGCAATACGGTTTTTACCGCCGCGCGGGACAATGATGTCAGCATATTGCTTGGAAGGTTCAATAAATTGCAGGAACATTGGCCGCACCGTCTTCTGATACTGCGCCATCACCGAGTCCATGGAACGGCCACGCTCGTTAACATCACGCTTGATGCGGCGCATCAGACAGATATCCAGCGGGGTATCGACGAAAATAGAGAAGTTTAATTCATTGCGCAGTCTGGCATCCGTCAACAGCAGGATCCCTTCGAGAATGATCACTTTCTTCGGTTGAATATGAATAGTTTCCGGCATACGCGTATGCTCAACGTAGCTATACACGGGCAATTCAATTGGCTGGCCGCTTTTCAGCGTCTGTAAATGCTGAAACAGCAAGCTATGATCCATTGAGCTTGGATGGTCATAGTTGGTTTTTACACGCTCTTCCATCGACAGATGGCTTTGATCTTTGTAATAGCTGTCTTCTGGAATAACGCCAATATGCTCATCGCCAACTTGTTCACGTAATTCACGATAAAGTGTGCTGGCGATAAGGCTTTTGCCCGAAGCCGATGCGCCGGCGATGCCTACAATGACGCACTGATGAGACGTATCAGTCATAAATTTTTGCGACCTGATTAACCTGGATGTAGATGGAGGGTGACGGTTGACCGTCAAACGCGGCAATTATAGGGATTTCAGGGCGGCGATACCAGTGATATGCGCCCTGTACGCCTATTCCTCGTCCGGCGCCCAGCCTTCGGTGTACCAGATATGCAACAAAGCATAGGAGCGCCAGGGTTGCCAGCGGCTGGCATAGCGCGCGATACGCGCAGGCGTCATTCCGGGAAAACGCTGTTTAATCAGATAGTCATCGGGCAGAAAAATATCTTTTGCCTGCCAACCGCGCAGCGCATAGTAATTCGCCGTCCAGCGACCGATGCCCGGCAGACTCTGCAATTGTTTCATGCCGGTTGCCATATCAGCAGGCGCCGTCAACGGCAATTCTCCGCTCAATGCCGCTTTGCCAAGGTGAATTAACGCTTCCGCGCGGCGAAGCGGCATCCCTAACGCCTTAAGCGCCAAAGGGTCGGCTTGCGCCAGTTTCTGCGGTTCGGGAAAAATAACATAACCAGGCGCTTCGCTTAACGCTTCCCCATAGACCGCGGCCACTTTCGCCGTCAGCTTCGCCGCCATCGCTACGCTCACCAGTTGCCCCAATACCGCGCGCACCGCCTGTTCAAACGCATCCAGCGCCCCCGGCAAGCGAAGTCCTGGTCGCGGCTGCGCCAGTTTGCCTAAGGTTTGTGTGACCTCAAATGGATCGCATGCTAAATCAAACAGTTGCGCTACACGCGCCAGGCACTGGTCTGCTACCGGTAACAGCCCATGAGAAAGCGTAACCTGGAACCCCTGGCGGCGTTCATCCGGTTTAACGGTAATCAACCCACGATGCCCATCTAAACTGAAGCTGCGGGTATATTGATCTTCCTGGAAGGTTTCAATTCCCGCCACCGCACGCGCGCTGAGAAACGCGAACATCCATTGCCAGTCATAGGGCGCTCGCCAGGATAATAATGTCATGCTCTCTCCTTATTAATCGCAACAAGCATAGATGCTCTAAGCCTGCTGCGCCTTGCTTTTAAATTCCAGTTGTCGGCATGGCGGCAATCCGCTAAAGTCGCCCCCCTTCTTCACTGGCATGGGGATTTTTCAGGTCATGTTTATTGGTTTTGACTATGGTACCGCCAACTGTTCGGTCGCCGTCATGCAGGATAATGCGCCACGGCTTTTAACGCTGGAAAACGGTAGCCCGCTGCTGCCATCAATGCTTTGCGCCCCGACGCGCGAAGCGGTCAGCGAATGGCTATACCGCCATCATAATGTCCCGGCCGACGGCGCAGAAAATCAGGCGCTACTACGACGCGCCATTAATTATAACCGTGATGAAGATATCGAAGTCCTGGGCAACAGCGTCCAGTTCGGCCTCGCCTCACTGCATCAATACGTTGACGATCCGGAAGAGGTCTATTTCGTTAAGTCGCCAAAATCGTTTCTTGGCGCCAATGGCCTGAAACCCCAGCAGGTCGCGTTATTTGAAGATCTGGTCTGCGCGATGATGCTACATATCAAACAGCAGGCGCAGTCTCAGCTTAGTGAACAGATTACCCAGGCGGTTATTGGTCGACCAATTAACTTCCAGGGTCTTGGCGGCGATGACGCTAACGCTCAGGCACAGGGTATTCTCGAACGCGCGGCGAGGCGAGCAGGATTCAACGATGTCGTGTTTCAGTTTGAACCCGTTGCGGCGGGGTTAGATTTTGAAGCCACGCTCAATGATGAAAAACGCGTGCTTGTCGTCGATATCGGCGGCGGCACCACCGACTGCTCACTGCTGTTGATGGGGCCGCAATGGCGGCAGAAAGCCGACCGTCAGGATAGCCTGCTGGGCCACAGCGGCTGCCGTATCGGCGGTAACGATTTGGATATCGCCCTGGCCTTCAAATGCCTGATGCCGTTACTCGGCATGGGCGGTGAAACGGAAAAAGGCATTGCGCTGCCGGTACTGCCCTGGTGGAATGCGGTGGCGATTAACGACGTCCCGGCGCAGAGCGATTTTTACAGCGCCGCCAACGGACGTATGCTCAATGACCTGCTGCGCGACGCTCGCGATGCCGACAAGGTCGCACTGCTGCTTAAAGTCTGGCGTCAGCGCCTGAGCTATCGCCTGGTACGCAGCGCGGAAGAGAGCAAAATCGCCCTTTCCGCTCAGCCGGATTTCAACGCCGAACTGCCGTTTATTAGCGATGAGCTGGCTACCGCAATCAGCCAGGAGGGGCTGGAAGAGGCGCTCAATCAACCGCTGGCTCGCATCATGGAGCAGGTAAAGTTAGCGCTGGAAAGCAGCCATGAAACCCCGGACGTTATCTATCTCACCGGCGGTAGCGCACGATCGCCGTTAATTAAAAAGGCGCTGGCCGCACAGCTGCCGGGAATACCGATCGCCGGCGGCGATGATTTTGGTTCCGTTACCGCCGGGCTTGCCCGCTGGGCGCAGGTGGTTTTCGCCTGAAACGCGAGCGCCATTCGGTAACCTGAGTTGACTTTGCCGCTTTTTCGTCCTAACTTGCAGGATGAAGGGTAAGGGAGGATTTCTCCTCCCCCTGGCGTCTTAGTAAGCCGGTAAGCTAATCACTAAGAGTATCACCAGTATGATGACCAGGTTCATCATAACCCTTTCCTTATTTAAGGCCCCTTCCTCAGGAGGGGCTTTCCTGTATTTAGCCTCCGCTAAATCAAGCTGACGTTACCATGCCGCGTCTGACGCATTTCTTTTCAGCGTTCGGCTTTGCGAGCCTCCTCGTGAAAGCCCGCCAATTCAGACCTTTCCATACGCGCTTTTCATAATTCCTCCATTTTTGCGGGGCGTTCCGTTACTAAACTAGTATCATTCGGCGAAAGCTTCTGGATGAGATAGTAAAATAATGAAAAGCAGTAACACACTTCGTTGGGGAATGGTCCTGACGGTAATTTTGGCGGCGGGAGCCGCCTATTGGTTCTGGCACGATCGTTCCGAAGAGACAACCGCAGGCGCTGCTGGCGCAAGTCAACAAGGAGCAAAAGCGCCTGCCGGGGCGCGCCATGGCCGCTTCGGCGCGGCGCTGGCCCCGGTGCAGGCGGCCACTGCCACCAGCGAATCCGTCCCCCGCTATCTTACTGGCCTGGGGACTATCGCCGCGGCGAACACCGTGACCGTACGCAGTCGGGTTGACGGCCAGTTACTGAGTATCCATTTCCAGGAAGGTCAGCAGGTAAAAGCCGGCGATCTGCTGGCGCAAATCGATCCCAGCCAGTTCAAGGTCGCGCTGGCCCAGGCGCAGGGGCAGCTTGCCAAAGATAACGCCACCCTCGCAAACGCGCGCCGCGATCTCGCTCGCTATCAACAACTGGTCAAAACCAACCTTATCTCCCGTCAGGAGCTGGATACCCAGCAGTCGCTGGTGGTCGAATCCGCCGGTACGGTTAAAGCCGATCAGGCCGCCGTCGCCAGTGCGCAGCTGCAGCTGGACTGGACCCGCATCACCGCGCCGATTGACGGCCGCGTGGGCCTGAAACAGGTCGACATCGGCAACCAAATCTCCAGTGGCGACACCACCGGCATTGTCGTTCTCACGCAAACCCACCCTATCGATTTGGTCTTTACCCTACCGGAAAGCGATATCGCCACCGTGGTACAGGCGCAGAAAGCCGGTAAAACGCTGAGCGTCGAGGCCTGGGATCGAACCAATAAACAGAAGATCAGTACAGGCAGCCTGCTGAGCCTCGATAACCAAATCGATGCCACCACCGGCACCATTAAACTTAAAGCGCGCTTTAATAACCTCGATGACGCGCTGTTCCCGAATCAGTTCGTCAATGCCAGAATGCTGGTGGATACCGAGCAGGATGCAGTAGTGATCCCCACCGCCGCGCTACAAATGGGCAACGAGGGGCACTTCGTGTGGGTGCTGAACAGTGAGAATAAAGTCAGTAAACATACGGTCACGCCGGGTATTCAGGATAGCCAAAAAGTGGTGATTAACGCCGGGCTGTCAGCGGGCGACCGGGTGGTGACCGATGGTATCGATCGCCTGACCGAAGGCGCTAAGGTCGAAGTTGTCGAAGCTCACAGCGCCGTGCAGGAACAACCTACCACCCGCCCGAGTGGTAAAAACGGAGCGGGCGCCTGATGCAAGTATTACCCCCAAGCAGTACGGGCGGCCCTTCCCGGCTGTTTATTATGCGTCCGGTGGCGACAACGCTATTGATGGTCGCCATTCTGCTGGCCGGTATCATCGGCTATCGCTTCCTGCCGGTCTCCGCGCTGCCGGAAGTTGACTACCCGACCATTCAGGTAGTAACGCTCTACCCCGGCGCCAGCCCGGATGTGGTGACGTCATCGATTACCGCGCCGCTGGAACGCCAGTTTGGCCAGATGTCCGGCCTTAAGCAGATGTCCTCACAAAGCTCGGGCGGCGCGTCGGTCATTACTCTGCAGTTCCAACTGACCCTGGCGCTGGATGTCGCCGAACAGGAAGTGCAGGCGGCCATCAACGCCGCGACCAACCTGCTGCCGTCTGATTTACCCAACCCGCCGGTTTACAGCAAAGTTAACCCGGCGGATCCGCCGATCATGACCCTGGCCGTGACCTCCAGCGCGATGCCGATGACGCAGGTTGAAGATATGGTGGAAACTCGGGTAGCGCAGAAGATATCTCAGGTTTCCGGGGTCGGCCTGGTGACGCTGGCCGGCGGCCAACGTCCTGCGGTGCGCGTTAAGCTCAATGCCCAGGCGATCGCCGCGTTAGGTTTGACCAGCGAAACCGTGCGTACCGCCATTACCAGCGCCAACGTGAATTCAGCGAAAGGTAGCCTTGACGGCCCGGCCCGCGCGGTCACCCTTTCCGCCAACGATCAGATGCAGTCGGCGGAAGATTACCGTCGGCTGATTATCGCCTATCAGAACGGCGCGCCGATCCGTCTTGGCGATATCGCGACCATCGAACAGGGCGCCGAGAACGCCTGGCTGGGGGCGTGGGCCAATAAGCAGCGGGCGATCGTGATGAACGTCCAACGCCAGCCGGGAGCGAACATCATCGCCACCGCCGACAGCATCCGCCAGATGCTGCCGCAACTGACCGAGAGCCTGCCTAAATCCGTTAAGGTACAGGTGCTTTCTGACCGCACCACCAATATTCGCGCGTCGGTCAGCGATACCCAGTTCGAATTGCTGCTGGCCATCGCGCTGGTGGTGATGATCATTTATCTCTTTTTACGCAATGTCCCGGCGACTATCATTCCCGGCGTCGCCGTGCCGCTATCGCTGGTCGGCACCTTCGCGGTCATGGTGTTCCTCGATTTTTCGATTAACAACCTGACGCTAATGGCATTGACCATCGCCACCGGTTTCGTCGTCGATGACGCCATCGTGGTCATTGAAAATATCTCTCGCTACATTGAAAAGGGCGAAAAACCGCTGGCCGCCGCGCTGAAAGGCGCGGGGGAAATCGGCTTCACGATTATTTCATTAACCTTCTCGCTGATTGCCGTACTGATTCCGCTGCTGTTTATGGGTGATATCGTTGGGCGATTGTTCCGTGAATTCGCCATTACCCTGGCGGTGGCGATTCTGATTTCGGCGGTGGTCTCGCTGACCCTGACGCCGATGATGTGCGCGCGGATGTTAAGCCACGAATCGCTGCGCAAACAAAACCGCTTTTCGCGGGCCAGCGAGCGTTTCTTCGAGCGGGTGATTGCCGTCTATGGCCGCTGGCTGAGCCGGGTACTAAACCACCCATGGCTAACGTTGAGCGTGGCGTTAAGCACCCTGGCGTTATCGATTCTGCTGTGGGTCTTTATCCCGAAAGGCTTCTTCCCAATCCAGGATAACGGCATTATTCAGGGCACGTTACAGGCCCCGCAGTCGGTGTCGTTCGCCAGTATGGCGCAACGCCAGCAGCAGGTATCCGATCTGATTCTGAAAGATCCGGCGGTTGAAAGCCTGACGTCGTTCGTCGGCGTTGATGGCACCAATCCGGCGCTGAACAGCGCGCGTCTGCAGATTAACCTCAAACCACTGGATGAACGCGACGATCGCGTGCAAACGGTCATCAGCCGTCTGCAGCAATCGGTGGCAAGCGTACCGGGTATTGAGCTCTATCTCCAGCCAACGCAGGATCTGACTATCGATACCACCGTCAGTCGCACTCAGTATCAGTTTACCCTGCAGGCTAACTCGCTTGATGCACTGAGCAACTGGGTGTCGCAATTGCTGTCGCGCCTGCAATCCTTACCCCAGCTTGCCGACGTTAGCAGCGACTGGCAGGATAAAGGGCTCGCGGCTTATATTAATGTCGATCGCGATAGCGCCAGCCGGCTGGGTATTTCCATGGCGGATGTCGATAACGCGCTGTATAACGCCTTTGGCCAACGGCTGATCTCGACAATTTATACCCAGGCCAACCAATATCGTGTGGTACTGGAGCACGACACCCAGGCGACGCCGGGGCTAGCGGCGCTGGATAATATCCGCCTCACCAGCAGCGATGGCGGTATCGTGCCGCTGAAATCCATCGCCAGCGTCGAGCAGCGTTTTACCCCGCTGTCGGTGAACCATCTCGATCAGTTCCCGGTGACCACCATTTCATTCAACGTGCCGGATAACTACTCCCTCGGCGAAGCGGTAGAGGCTATTTTGTCAGCCGAGCAGTCGCTGGATTTCCCAAGCGACATCCGCACCCAGTTCCAGGGCAGTTCCCTCGCATTCCAGTCGGCGCTCGGTAGCACCGTCTGGCTGGTCGTCGCGGCGGTCGTCGCCATGTATATCGTCCTCGGCGTGCTGTACGAAAGCTTCATTCATCCCATCACCATTCTTTCTACCCTGCCGACCGCTGGCGTCGGGGCGCTGCTGGCGCTATGGCTGGCCGGTAGCGAGCTGGATGTGATTGCCATCATCGGCATCATTCTGCTGATTGGTATCGTGAAGAAAAACGCCATCATGATGATTGACTTTGCCCTCGCCGCCGAGCGCGAGCAGGGAATGCCGCCGCGCGAAGCCATTTATCAGGCCTGCCTGCTGCGCTTCCGTCCGATTCTGATGACCACCCTCGCCGCCCTGCTTGGTGCGCTGCCCTTGATGCTCAGTACCGGCGTCGGCGCCGAGCTGCGCCGCCCGCTGGGCATCGGTATGGTCGGCGGATTGATGCTCAGCCAGGTACTGACGTTATTCACCACGCCGGTGATTTATCTGCTGTTCGACCGGCTATCGCTGTATATGAAGAGCCGCTTCCCGCGTCGTGAAGAGGAGGCGTAAGTGAAGTTCTTCGCTCTCTTCATTTATCGGCCGGTGGCGACGATTCTTATCTCGCTGGCGATTACCCTGTGCGGGATCCTCGGATTCCGCCTGCTGCCGGTCGCGCCGCTGCCGCAGGTGGATTTCCCGGTGATCATGATTAGCGCCTCGCTGCCCGGCGCCTCGCCGGAAACCATGGCCTCGTCGGTGGCAACACCGCTGGAACGCTCGCTGGGGCGCATTGCCGGGGTCAATGAAATGACCTCGTCGAGCTCGCTTGGCAGTACCCGCATCATCATGGAGTTTAATTTCGATCGCGATATTAACGGCGCCGCCCGCGACGTGCAGGCGGCGATTAATGCCGCGCAAAGCCTGCTGCCGAGCGGGATGCCCAGCCGCCCCACGTATCGCAAAGCTAACCCGTCCGATGCGCCGATCATGATCCTGACGCTCACCTCGGATACCTATTCGCAAGGCGAGTTGTACGATTTCGCGTCAACCCAGCTGGCGCAAACCATCGCGCAGATTGACGGCGTCGGCGATGTCGACGTCGGCGGCAGCTCACTGCCGGCGGTGCGTGTCGACCTTAACCCGCAGGCGCTATTTAACCAAGGCGTCTCACTGGACGCCGTGCGCAGCGCCATTGATAACGCTAACGTGCGTCGCCCGCAGGGCGCGCTGGAAGATAAGACCCACCGCTGGCAGGTGCAGACCAACGATGAATTGAAAACCGCGGCGGAATATTTGCCGGTGATCGTCCACTACAATAACGGCGCGGCGGTACGCCTTGGCGACGTGGCAAAAGTGACGGATTCAGTGCAGGATGTGCGTAACGCCGGGATGACCAACGCCAAACCGGCGATCCTGTTGATGATCCGCAAGCTGCCGGAAGCCAACATCATTCAGACGGTTGATAGCATTCGCGCCCGCCTGCCGGAACTACAGCGTACCATCCCCGCCGCCATTGATTTACAGATCGCGCAGGATCGTTCGCCCACCATCCGCGCTTCGCTGGAAGAGGTCGAACAAACGCTGGTGATTTCGGTCGCGCTGGTGATTCTGGTGGTCTTTCTGTTTTTGCGCTCCGGACGCGCAACGCTTATCCCGGCCGTCGCCGTGCCGGTATCGTTAATCGGTACCTTTGCCGCGATGTATTTGTGCGGCTTCAGCCTCAATAATCTGTCGTTAATGGCGCTGACCATCGCCACCGGTTTCGTCGTCGACGACGCCATCGTGGTGCTGGAGAATATTTCCCGCCATCTTGAGGCAGGAATGAAACCGCTGCAGGCCGCGTTACAGGGCAGCCGTGAAGTCGGCTTTACCGTGCTGTCGATGAGCCTGTCGCTGGTGGCGGTGTTCTTACCGCTGCTGCTGATGGGCGGCCTGCCGGGTCGTCTGCTGCGCGAGTTCGCCGTCACGCTATCGGTAGCGATCGGTATTTCGCTCGCCGTGTCGCTCACGCTGACGCCAATGATGTGCGGCTGGCTGCTGAAAAGCGGCAAACCTCATGAACCAACGCGCAAGCGTGGCTTTGGCCGCCTGCTGGTCACTATTCAGGGCGGCTATGGCAAATCGTTAAAATGGGTGCTGAAGCATAGTCGCCTGACTGGCCTGGTGCTGCTCGGTACGATGGCGCTCAGCGTGTGGCTGTATATCGCCATTCCGAAAACCTTCTTCCCGGAGCAGGACACCGGGGTGCTGATGGGCGGCATTCAGGCGGATCAGAGTATTTCGTTCCAGGCGATGCGCGGCAAACTGCAGGACTTTATGAAGATCATCCGCGAGGATCCGGCGGTCGATAACGTGACCGGTTTTACCGGCGGCTCGCGGGTGAATAGCGGTATGATGTTTATCACCCTGAAACCGCGCGATCAGCGCCACGAAACGGCGCAGCAAATCATCGACCGGCTGCGGAAAAAACTGGCGAAAGAGCCCGGCGCTAATCTGTTCCTGATGGCGGTGCAGGATATCCGCGTTGGCGGTCGTCAGTCGAACGCCAGCTATCAGTACACCCTGTTATCGGACGATCTGTCGGCGCTGCGTGAATGGGAGCCAAAAATCCGCAAGGCGCTGGCGGCGCTCCCGGAACTGGCCGACGTTAACTCGGATCAGCAAGATAATGGCGCGGAGATGGATCTGGTCTACGACCGCGACACCATGTCACGCCTGGGCGTCAGCGTGCAGGATGCCAACAGCCTGTTAAACAACGCTTTCGGCCAGCGGCAGATCTCGACCATCTATCAACCTTTGAACCAGTACAAAGTGGTGATGGAAGTCGATCCGCTTTATACCCAGGACGTTAGCGCGCTGGAGCAAATGTTTGTCATTAGTAACGACGGTAAACCCATCCCGCTGTCGTACTTCGCCAAATGGCAACCGGCGAACGCACCGCTTTCGGTCAACCACCAGGGGCTATCGGCCGCCTCGACCATCTCCTTCAACCTGCCGACCGGCAAATCGCTGTCGGAAGCCAGCGACGCCATTGACCGGGCGATGACCCAGCTTGGCGTGCCGTCGAGCGTGCGAGGATCGTTTGCCGGCACCGCACAGGTATTCCAGCAGACGATGAACTCACAGGTGATCCTGATTATCGCCGCCATCGCCACGGTGTATATCGTGCTGGGGATCCTCTACGAAAGCTACGTGCATCCGTTAACCATTCTCTCAACCCTGCCGTCAGCGGGGGTTGGCGCGCTGCTGGCGCTGGAATTATTTGGCGCCCCATTCAGCCTAATCGCCCTGATAGGGATCATGCTATTAATTGGCATCGTAAAGAAAAACGCCATCATGATGGTCGATTTCGCCCTTGAAGCGCAGCGCACCGGCAATCTTCCGCCGGAAGAAGCGATATTCCAGGCCTGTTTGCTGCGTTTTCGCCCGATCATGATGACCACCCTGGCGGCGCTATTCGGCGCGCTGCCGCTGGTACTGTCGGGCGGCGACGGGTCCGAACTACGGCAGCCGTTGGGGATCACCATTGTCGGTGGCCTGGTCATGAGCCAGTTGCTGACGCTGTATACCACCCCGGTGGTCTATTTGTTCTTTGATCGTTTGCGGCTGCGTTTTACGCGCAAGTCTGCTCAACCGGTAAGCGAATAAGATGACAGATCTGCCCGCCAGCGTACGCTGGCAGTTATGGATTGTGGCCTTCGGCTTCTTTATGCAGTCGCTGGATACCACCATCGTCAACACCGCCCTGCCCTCGATGGCCAAAAGCCTTGGGGAAAGCCCGCTGCACATGCATATGGTAGTGGTCTCGTATGTGCTTACGGTGGCGGTCATGCTGCCGGCCAGCGGCTGGCTGGCGGACCGGGTCGGCGTGCGCAATATCTTTTTCAGCGCCATTGTGTTGTTTACCGCCGGTTCGCTGTTCTGCGCCCAGGCCAGCACTCTCGATCAGTTAGTGATGTCCCGGGTGCTGCAGGGCGTCGGCGGCGCGATGATGGTGCCGGTCGGGCGGCTAACGGTGATGAAAATCGTTCCACGTGATCAGTATATGGCGGCGATGACCTTCGTCACCCTGCCCGGCCAGGTTGGACCGCTGCTCGGCCCGGCGCTTGGCGGCGTGCTGGTCGAGTATGCCTCCTGGCACTGGATTTTCTTGATTAACATCCCGGTTGGCATCATCGGCGCTATCGCCACATTATGCCTGATGCCGAACTACACCCTGCAGACCCGGCGCTTTGATATCCTTGGTTTTATTCTGCTGGCGACAGGAATGGCCGCCCTGACGCTGGCGCTCGACGGCAAAAAAGGGCTCGGAATCTCGCCGCTGCTGCTCGCTGTGCTGGTAACCGGTGGCCTGATGGCGATAGTTTTTTATTTGTGGCACGCCCGCGGCAACGTTAACGCCTTATTTATCCTCAATCTGTTTCGCAACAAAACCTTCTCGCTCGGTCTTGGCGGCAGCTTCGCCGGGCGTATCGGTAGCGGGATGTTACCGTTTATGACCCCGGTATTCCTGCAAATTGGCCTCGGCTTCTCGCCGTTCCACGCCGGGCTGATGATGATCCCCATGGTGCTGGGCAGCATGGGGATGAAACGCATCGTGGTGCAGGTAGTGAATCGCTTTGGCTATCGCCGCGTGCTGGTTTTCGCGACGCTCGGCCTGGCGCTGGTGAGTTTACTGTTCATGGCCGTCGCACTGGCCGGCTGGTACTGGCTGCTGCCGCTGGTGCTGTTCCTGCAGGGCATGATTAACTCCAGCCGTTTTTCGTCGATGAATACTCTGACGCTAAAAGACCTGCCTGATGAGTTGGCCAGCAGCGGTAACAGCCTGCTCTCAATGGTCATGCAGCTCTCGATGAGTATCGGCGTGACCATCGCCGGGCTACTGCTCGGCATGTACGGCCAGCAGCATATCAGCGCCGATGCGCCAGCTGTCCATCAGGTTTTCCTATATACCTATCTGAGCATGGCGATGATTATCGCTCTCCCGGCGCTCATCTTTTCCCGTGTACCGAACGATGTCGGCAGCAACACCGTCATCCGCCGACGCAAAAGGAGTGAATCGTGAAACTTTGGCGCCCGGGTATCACCGGTAAGCTGTTCCTGGCTATTTTCGCCACCTGTATCGTGCTGCTGATTAGCATGCACTGGGCGGTGCGCATCAGCTTTGAGCGCGGCTTTATCGACTATATTAAACGCGGTAATGAACAACGACTAACGATGCTCGGCGACGCGCTGAGTGAACAGTACGAGCAGCACGGCGACTGGAAATTTTTGCGCAACAACGATCGTTTTATCTTCCAGTTACTGCGCACCTTCGAGCGGGATAACGACGAACGTCCACCAGGTGGGCCGGGTCCGCATGGCGGGCCAGGGCCAATGCCCGGCCCTGGCCCGCGGCCCGATATGCCGCCGCACGGCTGGCGCACGCAATTTTGGGTTGTCGATCAACAAGGGCGCGTGCTGGTAGGCCCGCGGGCGCCGGTCCCGCAGGACGGTACCCGCCGTAACATTGTCGTCGACGGCGTGACCGTCGGGGCGGTGATCGCCTCGCCGGTTGAGCGGCTCACGCGCAACACGGATATTAATTTCGACCGCCAGCAAAAACGCACCAGTTGGCTGATTGTCGCCCTTGCCACCCTCCTCGCCGCGCTGGCCACCTTCCCGCTGGCCCGCGGGCTGCTGGCGCCGGTCAAACGGCTGGTGGAAGGCACCCATAAGCTGGCGGCGGGCGATTTCTCCACCCGCGTCACGGTCACCGGCGGGGATGAACTGGGCCGTCTGGCGCAGGATTTTAACCAGCTTGCCAGTACGCTTGAGCGTAACCAACAGATGCGCCGCGATTTAATGGCCGATATTTCGCATGAACTCCGCACGCCGCTAGCAGTCCTGCGCGGTGAGCTGGAGGCTATTCAGGACGGAGTGCGTAAATTCACCCCAGATTCGATCTCTTCGCTGCAGGCGGAAGTCGGCACGCTTACCAAGCTGGTGGACGATCTGCATCAGTTGTCGATGTCCGATGAAGGCGCGTTAGCCTACCAGAAAGAGTCGGTGGATTTAATTGCGCTGCTGGAGGTCGCCGCAGGGGCGTTCCGCGAACGTTTCGCCAGCCGCGGCTTGACCATCGGCGTCTCGCTGCCGGATAACGCTATCGTTTTCGGCGATCGCGATCGTCTGATGCAGCTGTTCAATAACCTGCTGGAAAACAGCCTACGCTATACCGACAGCGGCGGCCGCCTGCAGATTGACGCCAAACAAAATGGTCGCATGTTGACGCTCGATTTCGCCGATAGCGGCCCCGGCGTTAGCGACGAGCAGCTGGCGCGGCTCTGTGAGCGTTTTTATCGCACAGAGGGCTCACGCAACCGGGCCAGCGGTGGATCCGGTCTTGGGCTGGCAATCTGTATGAATATCGTCGCCGCCCACGGCGGCAGCCTGAACGCCGGTCATTCGCCTTTTGGCGGGGTTAGCATTAAAGTAGAGTTACCTCTGGAACAGGATTTATCGAGGGATGTATGAGCGAATTACCTATTGATGAAAACACGCCGCGCATTTTAATCGTGGAAGACGAGCCCAAACTCGGTCAGTTGTTGATCGACTATTTGCAAGCTGCGAGCTATGCGCCAACGCTCATTGCGCATGGCGATCAGGTACTGCCCTACGTCCGCCAGACGCCCCCGCATTTAATCCTGCTGGATTTAATGCTGCCGGGCACCGACGGCCTGACCCTGTGCCGCGAGATCCGCCGATTTTCCGAGATACCTATTGTGATGGTCACTGCCAAAATCGAGGAGATCGATCGCCTGCTGGGGCTGGAAATCGGCGCCGATGACTATATCTGCAAACCGTACAGCCCGCGTGAAGTCGTGGCCCGCGTGAAGACGATCCTGCGTCGCTGTAAACCACAGCGCGATCTGCAGGCTCTGGATGCGCAAAGTCCGCTAATTGTTGACGAAAGCCGCTTCCAGGCCTCGTGGCGCGAAAAAATGCTGGACCTGACTCCCGCCGAGTTTCGGCTATTAAAAACGCTGTCGCAGGAGCCGGGTAAAGTCTTCTCCCGCGAACAACTGCTCAATCATCTGTACGACGATTATCGCGTAGTTACCGACCGTACCATCGACAGCCATATTAAAAATCTGCGCCGTAAGCTGGAATCGCTGGACGCGGAGCAGTCGTTTATTCGCGCCGTCTACGGCGTTGGCTATCGCTGGGAAGCCGACGCTTGTAGAATGGCTTGACCATCAGGCGCGCGCCAGCGCGCCCACTCCTCAACATGATATAAGGAACATATCATGCATTTTAAGAGCTTCACCTTAAGCGCCCTGCTACTGTTTTCAGCCAGCGCCGCGGCGGAAATAACTGAACAACAAATCGAAGCCGACTGCGCCAAAATCCCCACCTACGCCCGGCAGGGTGAACGGGAATATCAGGCGAAAAACTATCCTAAAGCCCGGGAAGCCTTCGAGCAGCAGGTCATCTGGAGCGAAAGCTGTGCGCTGGATGACGACGCTATCGCCACCGCCTATAACAATGTCGCCCTCACCTTGATGCGCGAAAAGCAGTGGCGCAAGGCGCGCGCCTGGTTACTGATCCGGCCAGACGATCGTAAGTCGGTTTATAACCTGGCGCTCATTAAAGACCAACTGGCCGCCTTGCCAAGGCCTCATAGCGCATCAGGCGAATATTGGCAATATGCCGGACGGGCCTCATGGAATACACTCTCGCTCATAAAACAGCAAAAACCGAATACCTTCCAGGCTGATTTTCAGGGGTATTATTTTGGTCTGATGAGCGCGTATTACGGTCCTAATATGGGTGAGTTTTCCGCACCCGTAGTGCTGAAAAACGGCAAAGGAGAGATCGCGATTGATGAAGATAATGAAATTAACTGCACCATTTCACTGGACGTTGCGCCCGAAGGTTTGACAATAGCAGCCGATGAGCCGGATAACTGTGGGTTCGGCGCCAACGTCCGCGCGCAAGGCCATTACCTGCGCGTTGAATAGTAAGACGGTTTACTGCTACCCGCTACGGCGCTACAATGCCCGCCCTTAATGTGGGGACACTCCCCCGAATCGCCGCACCTGGTGCGGCGAGTCTGACCTGTCATCAGAACGAGAAAATCATGTTTAAACCGGAACTCCTTTCCCCGGCGGGAACGCTGAAAAATATGCGTTACGCTTTCGCTTATGGCGCCGATGCGGTCTACGCCGGCCAGCCGCGTTACTCACTGCGCGTGCGCAACAATGAATTTAACCACGAAAACCTGCAGCTCGGCATCAATGAGGCCCATGAGCTGGGGAAAAAATTCTACGTGGTGGTTAACATCGCACCGCATAACGCCAAGCTGAAAACGTTTATTCGCGATCTCAAACCGGTAGTGGAAATGGGGCCGGACGCGCTGATTATGTCCGATCCTGGTTTAATCATGCTGGTGCGGGAAAACTTCCCTGATATGCCAATTCACCTGTCGGTACAGGCCAACGCCGTCAACTGGGCGACGGTGAAATTCTGGCAGCAAATGGGGCTAACCCGCGTGATCCTGTCCCGCGAATTGTCGCTGGACGAGATCGCCGAAATTCGCAGCCAGGTGCCGGAGATGGAAATCGAGATTTTCGTCCATGGCGCGCTGTGCATGGCCTACTCCGGCCGCTGCCTGCTCTCCGGCTATATCAACAAACGTGACCCTAACCAGGGTACCTGCACCAACGCCTGCCGCTGGGAGTACAACGTCCAGGAAGGCAAAGAAGATGACGTAGGTAATATCGTCCACAAGCATGAGCCTATCCCGGTGCAGAACGTTGAACCCACTCTCGGTATCGGCGCGCCAACCGACCAGGTATTTATGATTGAGGAAGCCAAACGTCCGGGCGAGTATATGACCGCCTTCGAAGACGAGCACGGCACCTACATCATGAACTCCAAAGATCTGCGCGCAATCGCCCACGTGGAGCGCCTGACCCAGATGGGCGTGCACTCGCTGAAGATTGAAGGCCGCACCAAATCCTTCTACTACTGCGCCCGCACCGCCCAGGTGTACCGTAAAGCGATTGACGATGCCGCCGCCGGTAAACCGTTCGATACCAGTCTGCTGGAGACGCTGGAAGGTCTGGCTCACCGCGGCTATACCGAAGGCTTCCTGCGCCGCCACACCCACGACGACTATCAGAATTACGAGTACGGCTACTCGGTTTCCGAACGCCAGCAGTTTGTCGGCGAATTCACCGGCAAGCGTCATGGTAATCTGGCCGAAGTGGCGGTGAAAAATAAGTTCTCGGTCGGCGACAGCCTGGAGGTCATGACTCCGCAAGGTAACGTCAACTTTACGCTCGAACATATGGAGAACGCCAAAGGCGAAGCAATGCCTGTCGCGCCGGGAGACGGTTATATCGTCTGGCTGCCGCTGCCGGAGGATATGGCGCTGGAGTATGGGTTGCTGATGCGTAATTTTAACGGCGAGACGACGCGCAATCCGCATAAAAATTAGTTTATTGGCGTTATTTTTTCATTATGTATGGATATTAGAATCGGATCACACACCGTTTCGTTCGAAGCAGGTATCATCCATTTCGCTGAAAAACATAACCCATAAATGCTAGCTGTACCAGGAACCACCTCCTTAGCCTGCGTAATCTCCCTTACGCGGGCTTATTTTTTATGCATCCCATTTTCCCGACTTTCTTATTCCATGATGCCATTCATGCGATACACTGAGGATGACGACTAAGAATGAGGCGATAAAGGATGACCCAATTTCCAGCCAGCTTATTAATTCTCAACGGTAAAGGCGCGAATGAGCCACAACTGCGCGAAGCCGTTAATCTTCTGCGCGAAGAAGGTATCGAGATACACGTCCGCGTAACCTGGGAAAAAGGCGATGCGATTCGTTTTGTCGAGGAAGCCGAAACGCTCAAGGTGGCGACGGTAATTGCCGGCGGCGGCGATGGTACGATTAATGAAGTCGCCACCGCGCTGGTTCAGCGCGGCAGCAACATGGCGCTGGGATTACTCCCCCTCGGCACAGCCAATGATTTCGCCACCAGCGTCGGCATCCCGCAGGATTTAGCCAGCGCGCTGAAGCTGGCGATAGCCGGGCGCGATGTCCCTATTGATGTGGTACGCGTTAACAACGAGGCCGGGTTTATCAATATGGCCACCGGCGGCTTTGGCACCCGTATCACCACCGAAACGCCGGAAAAACTGAAAGCCGCGCTCGGCGGCGTCTCCTATCTGATTCACGGCCTGACGCGCATGGATACCCTGAAGCCGGACCGCTGCGAAATTCGCGGCGAGAACTTTCACTGGCAGGGTGACGCGCTGGTTATCGGCATCGGCAATGGCCGTCAGGCCGGCGGCGGCCAGCAACTGTGTCCTGAGGCATTAATTAACGACGGGCTACTGCATCTGCGCATTTTCACCGGCGAAGAGTTGCTACCTGCGCTGTTTAGCACCCTCGCTAATCCCGATAATTCGCCAAATCTGATCGACGGCGTATCGCCGTGGTTTGAAGTCACCGCCGCCCATGAAATGACCTTCAACCTGGATGGCGAACCGCTGAGCGGCAAATCTTTCCGTATGGAAATCCTCGGCGAGGCGCTACGCTGCCGTCTGCCGCCGGACTGTATGTTACTGCGTTAAAACATCAGGGCGGGATATACCCGACCTGACAACGTTATGAATATTCTACCCCTTCCCTGACGCCGCTTGCCTTACGGGCAAAGCCCGGCTGATCGACGCGAATAAACGGGCACAGACAAAACGCCAGCAGATAGAGTGCGGTATAGGCCACCACCACGCCGATGGTGCTGAAGTGCGGCAGCAGCACCACCG